>JBGTEH010000026.1:0-7819 GCA_041747915.1 Ilumatobacteraceae bacterium | reverse complement strand
GCACGCGCCATCAACTCAGCACGCTGACCGACCGGCAGCTGATCAGCCGCACGCGTGACCACATCGATATGCGCCGCTGTTGTGGCACCGTCGCCCAACGCATCGGCGAGCTTCGGTGTCGCGACGAGTGTCTTGGATCGTTTCGTCGCCTTCGCGGCGACCGCCAGCGACGCCTTCGATGCTTTCGCGACCCGGCTTTCGGCGAACCCGTCGGGTGAGAGTTTGGCGACGAGTGCGGCGTGTTGGGCGTCGGCCCACGCCTGCACTTCGCGCACCGCGACCAACCCTGTTTCGATCAGATCATCATCGGCGCAGGCGTTGTCGCGGGCCGCAACGATGCGGTTCACACGCTCGGCAACACCAACGGAATCCATACCTCACATCATGACAAGGGGCTGTCACAGAGATAGCCGGACGTCGCCAAGATTCTCCGAGAAATCTTCAAAAGGATGAGTGGCAGCCACGCGTGTCAGTCGGCGAAGACATCCCGGGTCAGTTGTACGAAGAAGCTGTGATCGTTGCCCTTGGAGGTGTCGTTCGCGTTGTACTTGGCGTTCGCTGTTCCATCGGGCACGTGTTCTTCGGCATAGATCGCGCCGACCGGGCAGACATCTGGTTCGTAGCACGCCGTACACGACGTGCACTCGTCGACGTTGACGTACAGGATCGTGTCGCCGAAGATGCTGATCGAATCCGGAGCTGCTTGGTGGGTATTCGCCACGACACCGCTTCCGGCTTCGTCCTCTGCGGTCAACTGGTTGGTTCCGGCGTCGAATTCATAGATGCACTGCACGGGGCACACGTCGACGCACGCCCGATCCTTGGTGCCGATGCACGCTTCGGTGATGATGGCGACTCCCGTCATGCGATTGCAGTACCCCGGTTGGACGGTGTTGAATCATGTTCCCAGCGAGTTGCGTACGCTCGTGGCTCGCACCGCATGCTGTTCGGATCGGTGACGGCGTGTGAGGATGACTCCATGAGTTTCGACACCGAGATCACGCGCGATGGCGAGACGCTGATCGGGCCATGGCGGGCTCCCGCGCAGATGCTGGCCGAGCAGGAGTACGCCGGACACACGAGCGTGCACGACGACGCGACGGCCGCCAAGCTCGGCCTCGCCGGTGCACCGATCGAGGGACCGACGCACTTCAGCCAGATCGATCCGATCGCTGTTGAACGGTGGGGCCAGCGCTGGCTCGAACAGGGCTGCGTCAGCTCACACTTCTTGAACATGGTCGTGGAGGGCGAACAGGTTCGCGCCTCGCTCGAACCGCTGTCGGCCACGCTGGCGAGAATCGGCGCCGGGAAGCCCGACAGCACGCCCGTGCTGACCGGAACTGCGTCGATCGGGCGTGATGACGCGACCGAGCTCGATGAGCGTCGCCAACGAGCGCTGAGCGACCCTGGACGGCTCCACATCGTCGATCAGTTGGAGATCGGCATGCGGGTCGCTGTCGACCATCCGGTGACGATGGGATTCGATGACCACAACGGATCGCTGTACCCGTTCACGTTGAACCAGAAGCTGGAGCGGATCACCGAGCCGTGCTCGTGGTACGTCGGCGACGGTGACAGCCCGTGGGGTCGCCCCATCGTGCCGACGGAGATGATCAGCGTGATCGCCCACCAGTCGAACGCCCACTTCGCGGTGCGCGGCCCGGCCATCGGGCTGTTCGTCGATCTCGAGATCCGCTACGTCGATGGTCCGGTCTTCGTGGGTCAGCCGTACCTGATCGAGCACACGATCGTCGGCATCGCCCAGAGCAAGCGTGTCGAGTCGTACTGGACCGAGTCGACGCTCACCGATGCAGAAACCGGCGTCAAAGCGGCGACGGTGCTGTTGCATCAGGGAGTGTTCAAGGCGTCGTACGCGGGATACCCCGAGTGATGGCGCTCGACGCCGCTCAGCGCTCTTCGGGGTAGACGACGCCGAGTTGGGCGCGGATGTCGTCGAGGAGTTCCATCGTCGACACCGTCGTGGCGAGTGGGATCACGTCGCTTTCGCGGTGGCCGGCGCGGAGGCGATCCATGGCGTGACTCGCCTCGTGGGCCAGGCCCTCGTTGGTCATCTCCACGCGTACCGGTTCCTCGCCGGCGAGGCGCACGGTGAATCCGGACGGACACCAGAACGCAGCGTCGACGTCGATGCGCCCGCGTGTGCCGAAGACGCTGGCGGTGTGGCGCGTCGCCATGTCGAGCGACGTGTGGAACACACCGATCGCGCCACTCGAATACGACACGACGCCGCCGACCGTTGCATCGACGCCGCTGTCGCCCAATGAACCGATCACTTTTGCTTGCACCGGATCACCGGAGAGGAATCGAGTGAACGTGACGGGGTAGATCCCGAGGTCGAGCATGGCTCCACCGGCGAGGTCGATCCGACGATGACGACCGTCGGGGTCGTGCACTGGGATCCCGAAGTCGGCCTGTACGACCTTCAGTTCGCCGATCTCGCCGTCGAGCACCCGTCGACGCAGGTCGACGACGGCGGGAATGAACCACGTCCACATCGCCTCCATCAGGAATCGGTCGTTGCGCCGTGCTGCGTCGACCATCTCGCGCGCCTGGCCAGCGTTGATGGCGAAGGCCTTCTCGCACAGCACATGCTTGCCCGCCTCGAGTGCGGCGATCGTCATGGCGTGGTGATGGCTGTGGGGCGATGCGACGTAGACGATGTCGACGTCCGGGTCATCGAACAGCGCCTCGTAGCTACCGTGAGCTGACGGGATGGCGAATCGGGCCGCGAACTCGTCGGCGGAGTCCTGGCTGCGCGATCCAACGGCCGTGACGCGGGCATCGGGCAGAGCAACGAGTGCGGTACACATGGCCGCAGCGATGCCGCCGGTGGCTGCAATGCCCCAGCGAAGTGGTTCGTGTTCGGTCATCGCCGGACCGTAGCAACGCATGCTCCTTCGTGTTCACGATCGGCAACCCTGTGACAGCGCGTGCGTATGGTGATCGACGACCGACTCCCTCCCGTTGATGACCCGTGCAGTGAACGCTGCACTTCGCGAGGAGTGAGACATGAACACATCGAATCCAGAAGCGTCTTCGGCGAACGTCGCGTTCGTGCGCGGCGTGGTCCGTGCAGAGCCCGTGATCCGAGAGCTGCCCGACGGAGGCGTCGTTGCACAGTTCGACCTCTCCGTTCGCACCGGTTCGTCGACCAGCTCGGTCCCGGTCGCCTGGGCCGATCCGTCAGCTGCGGCGCTCGCCGGTGTCCGAGACGGCACCGAGCTGCTGGTCGTCGGCAGCGTGCAGCGCCGCTTCTTCCGAGTCGGCGGCGCCACCCAGAGCCGCACCGAGGTGGTTGCCGAATCGGTGATTCCGGTGCGCCGACACAAGCAGGTCGCCGCAGCCATCGACGCCGTGGTCGATTCGCTCCGTTCGCCGTGACCCACTCGCGTCAGCCGAGGGTGGCGATGAAGATTCAGGCGCGACACGTGTACCGGAATCTCATCGCATCAGTCGAGGCTGCGCATCACGAGGCCGGTGCGCAGCTTCGGTGTGAAGAACGTCGATTTCGGCGGCATCAATGCGTCCTCGCGTGCCGTCCGCTCGATCTCGGCCACGCTCACGGGACGGATCAGCACAGCGGCGGCGGCACCGCCCGACGTGACTGCCGCCACGGTGTTGGCGACGCCGTGCTGATAGCTGACTCGGTGAGCGAGGCCGTCGAGAGCGTGCTCGAGCCAGGCACCATCGAGCGCGCGCACCTCGTCGAAGGCATGCGGTCGCGGTGAGAGCCACTGAGCGCCACCGGTCGGCCCGACGAGGCAGAGCACCCCCTGGGTGTTCATCGTGGCCAGCGTCTCCTCGTCGGCAACCCCGGCGTCGGATCGTTCGAAGAAGTCGTCGAGCGCAGCGGTCAGATCGTCGACCGACACGTCGTGGTACAAGCGGTGAATCGCCTCGACCGACAACTGATCGGCCACGAGTTCGTTCACGAATGCCAGGACATCGTCGGCACGCGACGGCTGGCCGCCGTTGGCGGTGCGAACCTCGTCGCGGTAGGTACGGCTGATGCCATAGCGGTGGTGTCCGTCGGCGATCAGCACGTCGTCAGTGGCGATCAGCGCAGCGATTGCCGCCACCCGTGCGGGGTTCGACACCCGCTCCACGATGTGCTGTACACCCTCCACGTTGACCGTACTCAACGGCTCGCCGGGCTCGACCAGCAGCTCGGTCAAGCCCGTCGCCAGCGACAATCCCCACACCGGCGACAGGTTGGCGCGCGTGGCCCTGGTGAGATCGAGTCGGTCGGTCGATGCTTTCGGGGTGACGCGTTCGTGGGGGAGCACGCCGCCCGCTCCTTCGTCGACCACCTCGAGGCCGCCGAGCACGCCGGAGATGTCGCGAATCGCCCCGGTCGCATCGGTGAATCGCATCCGATAGATCGTGAAGGTCGGGCTCTCGTCGTACTCGAGCACTCCAGCGTCGATCCATTCACCGAGCGTGGCCGCTGCGTTCACGTATCGGCCTGCACCCTGCGACTCGCGCGGCACGTCGACATGGGTGATGTTGAAACGGCTACGCGCTCCCAGTTCGTCGAGGTCGGTCGCCGACAGCACGTCGTACGGGGGAGCGATGAGATCGTCGATCGCACGGTCGCAGTAGCGCAGAGCGGGAAACGGAGTGAATCGGGGCACGACGACAGGATGCCATCCGTGCGCCCTCCTGCTGCAACGATCCGTTCGGTGCACGACACCTCAGGCAGCTGGCAGGGCATCGACACCGTCCTGTGCGATCTCGACGGCGTCGTGTGGCTGGCCCACCAGCCCATCGCCGGTTCGGTCGATGCGGTGGCGCGACTTCGGGCATCGGGCCGGCGGGTGGTGTTCGTCACCAACAATTCCGCTGCGCGACGTGCGCAGCACGAGCAAGCGCTCGCCGCCATCGGCATCGAGGCGGTCGGTGACGTGGTGAGCTCGGCGATGGCCGCGGCCCAGCTGGTGGCGCCCGGAGAACGGGCGCTCGTGGTCGGCGGGCCGGGGATCGTCGAAGCGCTGGAACTGCGAGGCGCTCAGGTCGTGATCAACGACGGTCAGGCAACCGACGCCGGTTTCGACGCGGTCGTCGTGGGCCTCGATCGCAACTTCGACTACGACCGGTTGGCGATCGCTGCTGCGGCGATACGCGCGGGCGCACGCTTGATCGGAACCAACACCGATTCGACCTTCCCGACTCCACAGGGTCTACAACCAGGCGGAGGCTCGATCCTCGCGGCCGTGGCCACTGCCGCTGGTGCCGACGCAGTGATCGGCGGCAAGCCGCACGTGCCGATGGCCGACGTGACCATGCAGATGCTGTCCACACCGCAGCGGTCGTTCGACCCGATGCGCACGCTGATGGTCGGCGATCGTGTGGAGACCGACGGGCTCTTCGCCCGCCGACTCGGTTGTCGCTTCGCGCTGGTGCGCTCGGGTGTGTCGCGCCCCGATGTCGACGTGGCCGTCGAGATCGACGGCCCCATCGCCATCGATCTCGATGTGGCCGATCTGGCGCGCGTGGTCGAGCACCTGGTCGCCAGGTCACATCGCAACGAGTAGCCTGCCGTCATGGCAACAACGACATTGCAACGACTGATCGACGCGGGCGTGGAGTTCACCGACATCACACGTCAACAGGCCGAGTCCATCGTCCAATCGATGGTGAAGGCCGGAGAAGTCCGCCGTAACGACACCGAGAAGGCCGTGCAGACGCTGCTGGATCGTGGACGCGAGACCTCCGAGCGCGTGACGGACAACATTCAACGTGAGTTCGCCAAGCAGGTCGCTTGGCTCTCCGAGCGGTTCGACGAACTCGAGGACCGGTTCGAGGAGTTCGCCGAGAAGCTGACCGATCGGGTCAAGTCCGACGCGAGCGCAGCGGCCTCGACCACCGTTGCGGCCACCAAGTCCGTCGCCAAGAAGGTTCCGACGAAGAAGGCTCCGGCCAAGAAGAGGGCTGCGAAGAAGGCTCCCGCGAACAAGACGGCTGCGAAGAAGGCTCCGGCCAAGAAGACCGCCGCCAAGAAGGCTCCGGCCAAGAAGGCTCCGGCCAAGAAGACCGCCGCCAAGAAAGCTCCAGCGAAGAAGGCGCCGGCCAAGAAGGCCGCGGCGCCGAGCGCGAACGCCAGCTGACGCCGCCGGTGGTGGTCCGTCGACGCCTCGACGCCGAACTCGTTCGACGTGAGATGGCGGCGAGCCGCACCGAGGCCCAACAACTGATCGCCGCCCATCGCGTGCGGGTCAACGGCGCGATTGCCGACAAGTCGTCGCGGCAGGTCGCCGCCAGCGACGCAATGATCGTCGAGGGCTCGCCGGCTCGTTTCGTCGGGCGAGGCGCCGACAAGCTCGACCACGCGCTCGACGTATTCGACGTGGATGTAACCGTTCGCCGAGCGCTCGATGTAGGCGCGTCGACGGGAGGATTCACGGACTGCCTGCTCCAGCGCGGGGCGCAGCATGTCGTGGCGCTCGATGTCGGCCACGGCCAGTTGCACGAACGATTGCGGGCCGACGCGCGAGTGACGAATCTGGAGCGCTGCAATGTGCGCCACGTCACCACCGACGACATCGGCGGCCCCGTCGAACTGATCGTCGGCGACCTCTCGTTCATCTCGTTGCGCACCGTGATCCCCAACCTCATCCGACTGTGCCAACCTGGGTCGCCCATGATCCTGCTCGTGAAACCGCAGTTCGAGGCCGGTCGGCACGAGGTCGACAAGGGCCGCGGGGTGATCACCGATCCGGCCGTCCACGAGCGTGTCCGCAGCGAGGTCGCGGACGCCCTGCTCGAAAGTAGTTGCACGATCGTGGCGTGGACGACGTCGCCGATCACCGGCGCCGATGGCAACGTCGAATTCCTCGTGCACGCGCTGTCCGAGGCGCCATGATGCGTGGCGTCGCCCTCGTGGCCCACCACGAACGCACCAGTGCCCGTCGACACGCTCTCGAAGCGCAGCAGTGGTGCCGCTCCCATGACCTCGAGTTCTGGATGCCCGAAGGTGACGCGGGCGCGCTCGACCTCGCCGACGCGGCGAGTTCTCGTCCGATCGTCGAGGCCGACCTGGTACTCAGCCTCGGTGGCGACGGAACGATGTTGCGGTCGGTGCGGCTCCTCGAGGGTGCAGCCGTGCCTGTCCTCGGTGTGAACCTCGGTGCACTCGGATACCTGACCGAGGTCGAGCCGGAACTCCTCGATGACTCGCTCACCAAGATCGCCGCCGGAGCATCCGCTGGTGGGTGGCACATCGACGAACGGATGATGCTCGATATCGCGGTGAACGGCGAACGCGTGGGACGCGCGCTGAACGAGGCCGTTGTCGAAAAGGCCGAGTCCGGGCACACCGTTCGCCTGCTCGCCCGCATCGACGGCGAGCCGTTCACGTACTACGCCGCCGACGGCCTGATCGTGGCGACGCCCACGGGCTCGACGGCGTACTCGTTGTCGGCTCGGGGCCCGATCGTGTCGCCACGCCATCGAGCCATGCTGCTCACGCCGGTGTCGCCGCACATGCTCTTCGACCGCACGCTCGTGCTCGACCCGTCGGAAGTGATCGAGATCGAGGTGTCGGGGCACCGCCTCGCGGCGCTCACGCTCGACGGGCAGGCTGCTGGATCGCTCGACGACGGCGACGTCGTTCGTTGTGCGCCCTCCGAGGCGACGGCGAACTTCGTTCGTTTCGGTGGCGAGCGCTATCACCAGATCCTCAAGGCCAAGTTCGGACTTGCCGATCGCTGATGCTCACCGAGCTGCACATCGAGAACCTCGGCGTGATCGAACGCGTGCAGATCGTTCTCGGCCCGGGTCTGACCGCGGTGACCGGTGA
>JBGTEH010000025.1:0-3405 GCA_041747915.1 Ilumatobacteraceae bacterium | reverse complement strand
CGACCGCCATCGTCGAGAGGTCCCGGGAGGTGAGCATCTGGGTGAACCGGGCGGCGTCCGCGCCGGTGATCTCGACCTGGCGTTCGACGGCGACGTCGCAGAGGATGGCGTGGTTGACCAGGTTCCAGAAGTTTTGTTCTGGATCGCCGAAGTCGCGCGGGATGTACATGTGGTTGTACACCGAGAACCCCGTCGCGCCCCATCGGACCGTGGCGTCGAAGTAGGGAGACCTGCGGATCTGGGTTCCGTATCCGAAGTCGTGATCGTGTGTCATGTGGTGTTCCTTCGGGTCAGGCGGTTGCCTCGGCCGACTGGGGTGGGTCCCAACCGAGGCGTCCGACGAGTTCGTCAGCGACGCAGATGAGCTCTCGGCCCATCTGCTCGCGGAACGTGGGTGTGAACACGCGCAGTGAACCGGTGGCGCCGATCGACATGGTGGGCGCCAGCTGGCTCGGGCCGAGCGGCGCGGCCACCGAGCACATGCCCCGCTCGAGCTCTTCGACGCATTCGGCGTAGCCGCGTTGGCGGATGAGTCCGAACTCGGCCACGAGATCGTCGTGGTCGGTCAGCGTGTACTCGGTGTACGCCTTCAATCGGCCGGCGACGGTCTTGGCCACCTGGGGCGAGAACGCAGCGACGGCCTTGGAACACGAACAGGCGTGGAGCGGTCGCTTGCCGAGGCCTGGGTGGAGGAACGAGACACCGGTGTCGGGTGTCTCGACGTGAACGATCTCGACGGCGTGGCCTCGCAGGCGGGACAGGAAGAAAGCGGCGCCGTGATCGTCCGCTGCCTCGCGGAGGACCGGCGCAATGGTGTCGAGGAGCACCTGATCGGTCAGATCGGTCTCCGTGATCCGCTTGAGTCGGTTCCCGACCACGAAACGGCCTTTCGCGATTGGGTCGAGCAGTCCTGCGCCGGTGAGGTCCTGCACGAGGCGGTACGCGGTCGGCTTCGGCAGATCCGAATGAGCACAGATGTCGGCAACCGTGGCTTCGCCCTTCTGGCCGACGATCTCCAGGATCATCGTCATGCGTTCGAGATGCACATACCCCTCCAGCGGATGTCTCGTATTGCGATACTGCAATGCTTAATCTACGATAACTCCCGACCGACGGCAAAGGGGGCCCCGGAGTGGACGCAGAACCGGACGGAACATGCTGCGGACCGGGCTACGCCAGCCCGGCAGACGCGATCACAGCGCCGCGGGAGGAGATCCTGTACACGGTCGCGCTGTACACCGGCACGGGAATCCAGAAGCCCGACTACCTCGCCACCCTCGACGCCGACCCCCGGAGCCCGACCTACTCCCAGGTCATCCACCGGTTGGAGATGCCCGGAATCGGCGACGAACTCCACCACACCGGATGGAACGCCTGCTCGTCCTGTCACGACGACTCGTCGATGAGCCGCAAGTACCTCCTGCTGCCGGGCGTGAGATCCAACAACATCTACGTCGTCGACACGGCGACCGACCCTCGCGCCCCACGACTGTTCACCGTGATCGAAGGCAACGAGATCAAGGCCAAGGCCGACCTGTCCGGGCCTCACACCGTCCACTGCCTCGGTTCGGAGATCATCATCTCGTTCCTGGGCGACGCCAAGGGCGAGGCCCCGGGCGGCTACCTCCACGTCGACAAGGACTTCGAGATCGTCGGCCGGTGGGAGAACTCGATGGGCGACATCCCGTTCGGGTACGACTTCTGGTACCAGCCACGCCACAACGTGATGATCAGTTCCGAGTGGGCAGCACCGAACACGTTCATGCCGGGATTCGACCTCGAAGAAGTCGGTCACCTCAAATACGGACGCCGCCTCCACGTCTGGGATTTCGAGAAACGCGAACCGATCCAGACGATGTACCTCGGCGAGGACGGCCTGCTCCCGCTCGAGGTCAAGTTCCACCACGATCCCGACAGCACCCACGGCTTCTGCTGCGCGGCGCTCAGCTCCAACATCATCCACTTCTGGAAGGGTGACGACGGCGACTGGCAATGGGAGAAGGTCGTCGATGTCGAGAACGAGCTGCACCCCGAGTGGCCGATCCCGCTCCCGGGCGTGATGTCGGCGCTGCTGGTGTCGATGGACGACAAGTACCTCTACATCAACAACTGGCTGCACGGCGACATGCGCCAGTACGACATCACCGATCCCCACAACCCGACGCTGACCGGCCAGGTGTGGATGGGCGGTCTGCTCAACAAGGCGCCCGAGGTCAACGGCGTGAAGATCACCGGCGGCCCACAGATGTTCCAGCTCTCGCTCGACGGCACTCGGCTCTACGTGACCACGTCGCTGTTCTCGACCTGGGACAACCAGTTCTATCCAGACATCCGCACGCAGGGCGGCGTGATGGTGATGATCGACTGTGACGTCGAAGCCGGCGGCATGACGATCAACGAGGACTTCATGGTCGACTTCGGCGGGGAGCCGAACGGGCCGAGCCGCTGCCACGAAACCCGGTATCCGGGTGGCGACTGCACGAGCGACATCTGGCTGTGATGACCAGGGTCATCGTCATCGCCAACCACGGGGGAGCGTCGTACGTCGTCGAGGCCGGCCGGCCGCTGCTGGAAACCCTGGAGGAACACGGCGTGGATCTCCCGTACGGCTGCCGATACGGCGGTTGCATCACCTGTGCCGCCAAGCTCACCGCAGGCGAGGTCGATCAGCACGAACAGGTCGCCCTCAACAACCGCCAGATCAACAACGGCTATGTCGTCCTGTGCGTCGCCCGTCCGCTGTCGGACTGCACGCTCGAGGTCGGCGTGGAGAGCCACGACGCGCTGTACCGCAATCCGTTTCTTGATCCGTTGCAGCCGCACGAGCTCAAGTCGGACATCGCAACCCCCAAGGAGGCGTGATGCCAGAAGCCGCCGTCGAACGACACTACGACTATCCGGCCGAGTACCTGGCAGAGATCCTGCGCTCGGTGAAGACGATCGCCATGGTCGGCGCCAGCGCCGACGAGACCAAATTCAGCTACAGCGTGCTGCGGCAGCTGAGCGAGGTCGGGTACGACATCATCCCGGTCAACCCCAACCCGGCGATCACCGACATCCGGGGCCTCAAGGTCTGGCGGTCCCTCGATGAGATCGACCGGCCCGTCGACATGGTCGACGTCTTCCGACCGAAGGAAGAGCTGTACGGAATCGCCGAGCAAGCGATCGCGATCGGTGCCGATGTCCTGTGGGGCCAGATCGGCGTCTACGACGACGAGGCAGCCGCACTGGCCGCGGATGCCGGACTGAAGGTCGTGATGGACCGCTGCCCGAAGATCGAGCTGTTCCGTCCGTTCTGGAAACCGAGGCTGGACCTCCCGATCTGAATGCCCGAGGATGCACCAATGAGCACACCCCATCTCCTGCAGCGCACCGACGACGACGGCATCGCCATCGTGATGCTCA
>JBGTEH010000024.1:0-3241 GCA_041747915.1 Ilumatobacteraceae bacterium | reverse complement strand
GCACGTCTACATCGTCGAGCCCACGGGCCCATTCGAGGACGACCCCAACGTGACGAACAAGAAGTTCCCCGGCAACATCACGCAGTCCTACCGGACCCGCCATCCGATGCAGGTCGTCGGCGAGGTGCAGACCTGGGACGGCCACACTCCCGAGGTGCTCAACGGAATGCTGGACAGCATCGCTCGACTCCGCGAGCAGGGCCTGGACGTCATCGAGGACTAGCAACGACGAAGCCGAACTACACCGCAGCCCCGATCGGCGACGATGACGACCGGACGCACTCGGACGGGCCGGTTATGTACAGCGCCCGTCAAGAGGCCGGCGTTGACCAAATGGCTGCCGAGATCATTGGCACGCTCGAACTCGACGACGACTGCTGGTCCTCAGCGGTAGGCGCGGTTGAGGTCGGCGCCCACGTCCGCGATCGCTTCTTCGTGGACATAACACCAGGCCCAACGCTCGCCGGGCTCGAACGACTGGATCACCGAGTGGTCGGTCGCGGTGAAGTGTGCGGTCGCGTGACGGTTCGGCGAGTCATCGCAGCATCCGACGTGACCACATGTCATGCACAGGCGCAGATGGAGCCAACGACTGCCGATCGCGATGCAGTCCTCGCACCCGTCGGTCGTGGATGGCTCGACGACGATCATCGAACCCAAGTGGTCACAGGGCATCGGCACATCGTGTCACGAATCGCCAGGCCTCGCATCCGCACGGGGTCAAGGCGGAGAGAGGCGTTGATGCACCGAGCGGATGGCGCTCGATCCGTCGCCCACGGCCGCTGCGACCCGTTTCATCGATGACGCGCGGACGTCGCCGGCGGCGAAGACCCCCGGCCGAGATGTCTCGAACGGCAGCGGCTCGAACCCGTCCGGCACCCGGCCGACGAGGTCACTGTCGGTGAGGACGAAGCCCTTGTCGTCGAGTTCGACGAACCCATCGAGCCAGCCGGTGAACGGCACGGCGCCGATGAACGAGAACAGACCCGAGCACGGTTGGCGGGTCTCGTCACCCGAGCGGCTGTCGCGCAGCGTGATCTCCGTGAGTCGGGTGTCGCCGTGTAGGGCAACGACCTCGGTGAAAGGCGACACGCTGATGTTCGCCGCAGCGTCGATCCGATCGATCAGGTAGCTCGACATCGATGACGTGAGGTCAACACCGCGGATCGCAATCGTGACCGGGGCGCCTTGCTGTGCCAAGTAGATCGCTGCCTGGCCGGCGGAGTTCCCGCCGCCAATCACCGTTACCGGATTGGGCCCGCATACTCGGGCTTCGAGATCGGTCGCCGCGTAATAGACGCCGGCGCCCTCGAACTCCTCCAGTCGTGGCAGCGCCAGCTTGCGGTACTGCACGCCGAGCGCAATCACGACCGCTCGCGCCATCAGCACCGCAGTATCGCCGAGCGTCAGTCGGTAGCCGTCGCACACCGCCTCGATCCGTTCGACCGAACACGGGCTCGTGATCTGCGCCCCGAGACGCTGCGCCTGCAGTGCTGCGCGCTCGACAAGCTCACCACCCGAGATCCCCGACGGGAAGCCGACGTAGTTCTCGATCCGGCTGCTCGTGCCGGCCTGGCCGCCGACGCCCACCCGATCAACGAGCAACGTCTTCAAACCTTCCGACGCCCCGTACACCGCCGCGGCGAGCCCCGCAGGCCCGGCGCCCACGATCACGACGTCGAGCACTTCGAGACTCGTCGGTTGATACACGAGCCCGAGGTGCGACGCGAGTTCGCCGACCGTCGGGTTGCGCAGCGTGGCCGTCCTCGTGACCACGACCGGCATGTCGGTCCGGTGCGCGCCGACTGAAGCGAGCAGCACGTCGGCGTCCTCGACGCCGTCGCCCTCGACGTCGAGCCACTGGAACGCAAGACGCTGGCGAAGCACATACGAACCCAGCTCCAATGCCCGCTTCGAATACCGCGACCCAATGATCCGCAGCGACCCAGCGCCCGCACCGCTCAGGATGATCTCACGCCGCGCTACGAACGCCTCGAACAAGAGGTCGCCGATCTCGGGATCGCTGGCGAGCAGTCGCCGGAACTCGTCGGACGTGATCCGTCGGACGCGGCCATCAGACCGCATGCGCCCACGCAGGAATGTGCGCTGACCAGTCAGCAGGCTGAGTTCTCCGAGGAAGCGCCCGGCACTGTGCGTGGCGATGACGGTCTCGACCTCCGTGGCCGGGTCGGCGTAGACGACGTCCGCCTCACCCTCGAGGATGACGATCAGGTCGTACGACGACTGCCCCTCGACGAACAACGACGTTCCGGCCGACACAGCGGACTCCTCGCCATAATCCACCAACCGTGCGAGCTGCGTGTCGGTGAGGGTCGGGAACGCCACGGAGTCGGCAGTGACAGCCATGCGCCGGAGCCTAGAGCGCAGTCGCCGAAGCGGCCTGCGCCAGCGGGGCACAACGTCTTCCGGTGCACGCCCAGCTTCTTTGCGATCGACGCGATCGCTCTCCACTGCCACGGGTACTCGTCTTGGTGCTGGAACACCATCCGCACCCCACGCCGCCACAGCTCGTCGGAGCTCATCTTCGACGGCCGGAATGCCCATCCGGACGGATACCCCGGCGTGCCTTATTGGAAAGCGAGCACACTCGCCCTCGACTGGGACTTTGCGGGTAGGCGGTTGGGCCTTTCTGTGTGGGGTCACGTGTACCGGGACCGACGAGCGGAGGTGACCAAGCCCGATCGGTCTCGAGCGATGTTCTCGAGCACTTCTCACGCTCGTAGGGCGGCCTCGGTGGTGTCGTCGGCGGGGAAGAACAGTTCGATCGCGAGTTCGTCGAGGGTGACGTCGAGCGGTGTTCCGAACGTGGTCAGCGTGGTGAAGAACGACAACTCGGCGCCGTCCGTGGACAGTACGAACGGCACGAGGATCCTGAACTCATCACCAACATCGGTGGCGGCTCGACGAATGACCCGCCCGACGTTGGGGTATGCGTGCACCTCCGACTCGAGTGCAATCAACCCCCCGTCACCGGTGAGCACGATGGTTCGGCGCAGTTGACGGAGGAGATATATCGCCCACTCCTCGAAGTTGACCGTGGCGGCGGCCAGACCGTCGGGATGCATGCACATCCGAAAGACGTTCGGAGTCGGCGCGAGGACATGATCGGGCAGGCCTGCGGTCAGTGCGGTGACCGCATGATTGGTGAGCAGGACGTTCCATTGTCGATCGATGACCACCCCCGGATACGGGTCGTGGAGATCGAGCATGCGTTGCAGCG
>JBGTEH010000023.1:0-7187 GCA_041747915.1 Ilumatobacteraceae bacterium | reverse complement strand
CCAGCTCACCGTCGCCTCATACGGCAAACCAGCTGCGCTGCGCTCTCCCGGACTCGACCTCCTCGCCCCGTACGTCGAGCGGCTCCAGCGCGCAGGAAGCCGATTCGAGACCGACGAACGATTCGTTCCACCGTCCGAGCTGAGTGCCAGACCGGATGAGCCCAGCCGCATTTCGGCGATCGTGTTTCCGCGTTTCGATGCGACCGTGGCCGGCTCGAGTGCGCAACTCACCGCCGTCGTACCCGCCGATGCGCTCACTCGGCTGATGCACCTCACCCTGGGCACCGCATCGCTCGACGTCGACACCTTCCGCTCGTTGGAACGGCTCGCCCGCACCGTCGTCATCGAGATCGCTTACGCCGATGCGATCGAGGCTGCCGGGCAGCTCATCGAGGCCGTCCAGGGCTGACCGTGAGGTCGAGATCGACAGATTCCTCAAGAAATCCTCTGGGATGCCGATTGTGAAGATGTGACCAAATGCGCACCCTCCGCGGTTGCGGGGTTGTACCGTTGACGCCATGGCGGCAGTCGACGACCAACCGCGCTCGGGAGTGAACCGCCGCGACGCGCTCCGGCTGCTCGCCGCCACGACGACCACCGTCGCCGCCGGATCCTTGATCATCTCGCAGCCCGCGTTCGCCGACAGCGGCAGCGAAAGCTGCCGCTTCGCCTTCACCGGATCGCCGTCGGTCAGCGTTCGCATGATCAGCCAAACCGGCAATCGGGCGGACTTCTTGTCGATTACGGTCGCCGGCGTCAACGGAGCCTGTCCGTGTGCCAACCGCACTGCTGCCTACCAATTCGCGTACGTCATCACCATTCCGAACACGGGAATTGGAGGAACCGGCTGGATCACGTCGAGCGCCGTCTCGGTCACCAGTCCAACTGTGTTGTGGCCGAACGAAGGGGGAAGCGCCACGATCGCGATCGGCGTTCGGGTCACGTGTCCGTCCGGCACCGGAAAGAATGCAGGAACTGCAACTCGATGCCGTTCAGTAGGCCAGACGTTCAGCATCGGACGCAACCAGGACAAGTTGTTTCCGGCACTCACGATGAGCGGCGACTCGGCACCCGGCGGGCTGCCGGCATGTGACGGCGCAGCAGGTTCCCCACAACTCCGGTCGAGTGCGTCGGTCGATGGCGGCTCGATCGGGATCGCGGCCGGCGCGGGGATTGCGCCGAAAATCGACCCCAATGCCACCGAGGAACCATCGGTCGACCTCGGGACGCCCGACGTGGAGACCACGACGACGACCACCGCCTTGGACAAGCCCGGCAACGTCCCGAAGTCGAAGCCGCCCGAGTCGACGACGACCACGACACCGCCAGCCTCGACGACGACGTCCGCGACGGCGACGACGACAGTGCCGCCGTCGACGACCACGACGCCGCCGTCCACCACCGTTCCCCCGTCCACGACCCTGCCACCCGGCTGAGGCAATCCGCCCGGGAACGGGCTCGAGACCTACCCGGCCACGGAAGTCACGACGGCTGCCACTCGCTCGACTTGGACGTCGGTGAGCACGCTTCCCGACGGCAGACACAGTCCGTGGGTGAACAGCCGTTCGCTCGTGCCGTCCGTGCGAGCAGGAGCGCTCGCGAACACCGGTTGAAGATGCATCGGCTTCCACAACGGGCGACTCTCGATGTCGACGGCTTCGAGCGCGCTCTGGACTGCGTCACGCACGACCGGATCATCGAACGTCACGCACGTCAGCCATCCATTCCAGCCGCCCCACTCGTCGGCGCCATCTGGCGGGCCGAACGGTGCGATCGGCATGAACGACAACCCCGGCGTTGCCGCGAAGGCGCTGCGATAGAACGCATTGATCGAGCGTCGCCGGGCGGACATCTGCGGCAGCCGAGCCAACTGGGCCCGCCCCATCGCGGCGAGCAGGTTGCTCATGCGGTAGTTGAACCCGATGTCGGTGTGTTCGTAGTGGACAGCCGGTTGCCGGGCCTGCGTCGCGAGATATCGCACTCGATCGGCAACGGCGACATCGGGCGAGGCGAATGCCCCGCCGCCCGAGGTCGTCATGATCTTGTTGCCGTTGAACGAGAAGACGCCGCAGTCGCCGAGCGTCCCCGCCGGCCGGCCCTTGTACGAGGCACCAAGCGCTTCGGCGGCATCCTCGACAAGCGGCACGCCGAACTCCGCACACAGCGGCACGATCTCGTCGTAGTCGGCGCACTGCCCGTACAGATCGACGACCACGACCGCAGCAGGGCGACGACCCACATCGCGCATCGCAGCCAACTCGGCGGCGAGCAGTTCCGGATTCATGTTCCATGTCGAACCGTCGCTGTCGACGAAGCGCGGCGTCGCCCCGAGGTACGTGACGGCATTCGCGGTTGCGGCGAACGTGAACGTCGACACGATCACCTCGTCGCCGGCACCGACCCCGAGCACCGCAAGTGCGAGGTGCAGCGCGGCGGTGCCGCTCGACATCGCCACCATGCCAGGCCAGCCGACGAACGACGACAGATCCGCTTCGAAGGCGTCGAGTTCCGGGCCTGCCGGCGCAACCCAGCCACTGTCGAACGCCCGGAGCAACGCTCTGCGTTCGTCATCACCGACATCGGGCGGGCTGAGGAAGATCCGACCGGGCGGCACCGGATCTCCGACCGTCACGCGTGGACCGTGCCGGACACGCCCGACAATGCGATCGCACGCATCTGGTCGAACGTCGGAATCGGGCCGGCCAGCATCACCGGTAGCGGTGCGAGCGGTTCCACGGCGACATGCGTGATGAGTGGATGTACCCGACGGTCGCCGTATTCGGTCGAGGAGATCAGGTCCTCGTGGAGCTTCTCGTTCGGTCGAAGCCCGGTGAACACGATCTCGATCGGCGGGTCGTGGAGATTCGCGAAGCGTTGTGCGACGTCGAGGATCCTGACCGGGTCGCCCATGTCGAGGATCAACACCTCGCCGGGTGCGCCGATCGCTCCGGCATAGATCGTCAGTTTCGATGCCTCCGCAATCGTCATGAAGTACCGGGTGATGTCAGGGTCGGTCACGGTGATCGGGCCACCGTTCGCTGCCTGCGCCTCGAACGAGCGCAGCACCGATCCGTTCGAACCCAGCACGTTTCCGAACCGCACCGAGACGCACTCGATGGGACCAAGGTGCGAAGCGTACGCGGTCAGCCGTTCGGTGATTCGCTTGGTCCAGCCGAGCACGCTCGTGGGGTCAGCAGCCTTGTCCGTACTGATGTTGACGAAGCGCTTCACGCCGTGGCGCCGGGCCGCGTCGAGCACGATCTGGGTCGCGCCGACGTTGGTCTTCCAGCCCTCGCTCGGGTGCATCTCCAGCAATGGCAAGTGCTTGAGTGCAGCGGCGTGGAACACGACGTCGGGCGCACAGGTGCGGAAGATCTCGTCCATGCGTTCGGGGTCGCGGATGTCGGCCAGGATGAGGTGATGGTCGTCGAGCATCGCCCGACCTTCGATCGACAGCTGCGTGCTGTGCAATCCGCTCTCGTCGCGATCGAGCATGAACAACTCCGCCGGCTCGAACCTGACCAACTGACGACACAGTTCGCTTCCGATCGACCCACCGGCCCCGGTGACCAGCACGCGCCGGCCGGTGATGTACTCCGACACTGCGATCGGATCGATGTCGGCCGGACGGCGACCGAGCAGGTCGTCTTCGTTCACCGGGCGAATGTCGGCGACGTGGACACCGCCCAGCATCTTGTCGACTGCCGGGAGCACGAAGACCTCGAGCCCGGCCTTGTCGGCGAGCGCTGCGACGCGCCGGATGAACGGGCTCTCGGCCGACGGGACCGCGATCAAGACTGCGGTTGCATTGCGGTCGCGGGCCACCGACACGAGGTCGTCGACCCTACCCTCGACACGCACTCCCGACATGCGCAAGTTGCGCTTCGCCGCGTCGTCATCGACCATTGCGACGGGCACGTACGGCGCGTCCGACGTCGACCTCAGAGTTCTCACCATCTGCTCGGCCGCATCGCCGGCGCCGACGACCACCAGCCGCTTGAGGTGATCCCCTTCCGGGCGATCACGGTGCTCCACGTAGAGCCGCCACATCGAACGCGCTGCGATCTGGCCCAGCAGGCTGATCGCGGTGGCCAGCAGCGGCACCGACCGGGGGACGACGCGCGTCGCCTCATCCGACGCACCCCACCACAACGCTGTCATCACCAGCCCGACCGACAGCGCCGTCAGCGCAACGATGCGGACCTCGTCGAAGCTCCCGTATCGCCAGCGACGGCGATACAGCCCGTAGAGCACACCGAAGATCCCCTGCAACATCACCGCGATCCACGTCGCGAATGCGATCTCGTCCTTCCACAGACGCGCTGCGTCGAAGTCGTACCTGAGGAGCACGCCGACGGGAATCGCCACGATCCACAGTGCACTGTCGACGAGGAAGTGGACGGCCGGCAGCCGTCGTCGAGCCGCTTGGATGAACGTGGATCGCGACGATGTGGAGTCAGTCGGTGGGGGCACCAACCGTGAATCTAGTCCGGCGGCGACGCCTCGTCGGCAACGATCACCTCGGGCCGCTCGGCGACCCCAGACCGTTCGATGAGGATGTCGCCGTTCGCGCTCGCCACGTCGATCGCATGACGCTCGGGAAGCACCAGCGGCTGCGGACGCACTGCGAGCGTGTATCCGAGCGGCAGATCCAACTCGCCGACGTATTCCGCGCGGACCGTGATCGATCCCCCTGGCGGGATCCCGAGGAACGCCGAGTTCACACGCCATCCGGCTTCCTCGCTCGTCCGCATACTGATCGTTCTCCCGTCCACGGTCACGGCTTTCATTGGCAGCGCCGAGTACAACGACAACAGGGTCCGGTTGGTGCCACGTCGGTCGCCGGTGGAGTTGTCGACCACGCTGTCAGGCAGCCCCGGCACGTCTGCGGTGTTCGTGAGCACCAGCTCCATCGTTGCCGACACCGCACCCGTTCGCTCGTCGACGACCGCTGTGTACGTGAGGTCGCGCCCGAGGTAGGCGTCGATCTTGTTGCCGCCCGCATTGTTGAAGACCGCAGCGATTCCGTCACCGCCGTCGAGAGCCGGAAGCGAACTCGCCAGACCGACGGACTCGAACAACGTCTGCTCGTCAGGGTCGACCGACCATGCAACGAGATCACCCGTCGCCACCGCCGGACCGAGCTCGCGGGCGACCACCGTCGGGTTCGGCAGTCCACCGTCGAGCACGAGTTGCACGGTGGCCCGCGACACCACCTCGAGAAGGTCGATCCGGGAGCTGTTGTCGTCGATCTCATATTGATCGATCAGCAGGAACTGCAGCACGTTGGACTCGTCGAGACGCACGTCGGCGCCGTCGACCGAGATCGGCCCGGTCATCGACAACAGCCCTCGAAGCACCTGCGGAGTCATCGCGATCACTCCGTCGACCTCGGGGCCACCGCTCTGCGGAAGCAGCTCTTCGATCACCTGCGCCGTCGACGGGAAGACCGGCGACATGGTCACGTTCGACCACGGCGTGGAACTCGTGCTTTCGTCGGGACCGTCGGTGAACCCGAAACGACCCCACTGGTCGAGCCAGTCCGCCGGCGCCGTCACGAACCGCGGAGGCGTGCCCCCGAAGTTGAGCTCGCGCGTCCTGCCGAATTCGGCCAACCTCAGGCGCCCGTCCGTTGCGGTCAGCACGGCCCAGTTCCCCATGAACCCGCCCATGCCTCGTGCCTCTGCGGGTGTGGTGAAGGCAATGAAGTATCGACGGGTCTCGTCGGCACCGAGGAGTTGCGGCGCCAGGCGCACCACATCGACTGCGCTCTCGATCCGGCCCTCGTTGTCGGTCAGTTCCGTGTCGAAATCGTGCAGCCGGTCGGCGACACCGGCGACGAGCCATGGAGACCCGATCCGATCGATCGCATCGCGAAGCTCCCCGATCGACTCCTGCACCACTACGAACGGCTGCTCGATCAGTCGGATTGCATCGAGGTCGAAGCGACCACCGACGAGACGAAGCTGCTCCGGATCGACGACGCGCAGCGCCGCAGCCAGGTCGGCCGACGCACTCGCAGCGGAGTCGGAGAGCTCCACGACTGCCGATCGGTGCTGCGCGACCACGGGTAACCACCCGGCGGGTTTGGCCCATGGCCGAGCCAGCTCGGAGTTCGACGACGAGAGAGCCGACGCAGCCTGGTCGAACCGATCTGCAGCGTCGACGTACTCTCCATCGCCGAGCATGGAGATGCCCTCGCGCGCCCAGCGATCGGCATCACGGAGGTCGCCACTCGCACTCAGAGCTGCGGCAGCGCCGCCGACAATCGCCACGACGACGAACGCAGAAATCGACCCCACCACGATCAGAGCTCCACGACGGACACGGCCACTGCGGCGACGAACCCCGGACAACACGACGATGATCGATGCGCCGACAGTGAGCAACATCGACAACCCGAGGAAGCCGCCGATCTCCGATCGGATCGCAACGTTCAAACTGACAGCGACCACGACGGCTCGCGCCATCGCCAGGTCGAGCCGTTGCGTCCCGATCCACACCGCCGCGACCGCCGCAAGCACGCCGACGCCTGCAAGGATCAACGAGCCGCTGATCGCCGTTGCGACCATGGCGAGCAGGACCAGCGTCCACCATCGAGCCGTCGCTCCTGCCCACACGACGATGCCGACTGCAAGCGAAACGAGCACTGCGTCCGCCCACGCCGACCCGGTGGGTTCCGACGGTCCGAGCGCCGCAACAATGCCTCCCATCGCCGCGATCGGCACCACGACCCGGTCGTCGACGCGGTGAACTCTCGTCGGCGGCATCGCGGCGAGAGTAGTGCCGGCACTGTGTTCAACCGGCGAGGGCCGACGAACCCGGCCTACCTCGAACTCGACCGCGTCGAAGCATGACCGAGCGGCGGCCGCCACGCCGAAGCGGTACCGCCGCCCTCTGACGGCGTGCGTCCATTCGACGCGTCGTCACGATCTCCTGGCGTGGCCGACAGCCACGGACTCACCGAGACTCGCGCCGGTCCCGCTACACGAGCGTGACGCCGAACCAGTGCCTTGACCACGTTGAGTGCAGCGAGGGTCAGTACCCCCAGCAACCACCACCCCACGAGTACATACAGCACTGACGACAATTGCTAATACACCGCCACCCACTCAGGGTGGATAGTCGCATGCAGCGCTGGCGACAACGTCGTCGCCAGCGGACCCGCCGACCACGATTCAGTGGGC
>JBGTEH010000022.1:0-4298 GCA_041747915.1 Ilumatobacteraceae bacterium | reverse complement strand
ACACCGTTGTCGGTCGTGCTCACCGAGCTGCTGCAGAACGCCGTCGATCACGGGTTCCCGGAGGGGAGCGGTGGCGGCGATGTCAACGTGTCCCTCGGGCATCTCGACGGTCGGTTGACCGTTCGCGTCGTCGACAACGGTCGCGGCGTCGATCCGGCGTTCGAGCTCGACAATGCGACCGGTCTCGGGCTGTCGATCGTGAGGACGCTCGTGACGACCGAACTGAACGGCACCATCGAGATTCGGCCGGCGACCGCTGTCGAACTCGAGGCGGCCGGCCTCGCCGGTGGTGCGAATCGTCAGTACGGCACCATCATCGAGCTGACCGTCCCCACCGATCACTGATCACGATCGGGGATCGCTATTGGGTCTGACCCACTCGCGAGGGGTGCACGTCAGCTGGCGCGGGAGGCGCGAGCGGCGGCGACGCGGCGGCGGCGGATGACGCGCCGCTCCTCCTCGGTGAGCCCGCCCCAGATGCCGGAGTCCTGGTTCGTGTCGAGCGCGAAGTCGAGGCACTGCTTGGCCACACCGCATTCGGTGCACACCTGCTTTGCCCGATCGATCTGGTACAGCGCATGTCCTGTGGTCCCCACCGGAAAAAAGAGCTCCGGGTCGGTGTCGCGGCAGATGGCGTCATCGCGCCATTCGTAGTCCGCGGCTCCCAGGGTCAGGCTGGACGCAAGGATCGACACGTTGGTGCTCCTCGAAGGTGGTTGGGGCGAAGCGGATCGCCGGGGATTTGGTGGGTGACATCGATCGAAACGACGCGACGGACCCTCGGGCCGCAGCGAACTGTACGCCCGATGTGGTGGGCTCGCAAGGGGCGAGTGGACCCAATGTTCACCAAATGCTCACCTGGTGTTCAATCAGCGTCAGACGGTCGCGCCATGATGGTGCGATGCTGGTGCTCGGACATCGTGGAGCGTCGGACGCTGCTGCGGAGAACACGCCCGAGGCCTTCCGGCTCGCCGATGACATGGGTGCCGACGGCGTCGAACTCGATGTCCGACGTGCTCGCGACGGCCGCCTGCTGGTCGCCCACGATGCGCTCCCCGACGTGCCCGACGACATCGACCGGTTGGGTCTGGCCACGCTCGACGAGGCGCTCGACGCCTGCGGCGATCGTCTGCTGGTCAACGTCGAGATCAAGAACTGGCCCGCCGACGCCGACTTCGACCCGACGATGGCGATGGTTGCGCCGATCCTCGACGTGTTGTGTCGACGAGTGCCCACGTCTCGGTGGCTCATCTCGTCGTTCTCGTGGGACACCCTCGATGCGTGTCGGGCAGCGGCGCCCGAGATCGCCACGGCGTGGTTGGTCCCGAGCATCGAACTCGATCGGATCGGCGATGTTGCCGCCGCCGGCCATTCGGCAGTGCATCCGTGGGAGCCCACGGTGACACCGGAGCTGGTCGAGCGATGCCACGACGCCGGCCTTGCGGTGAACACCTGGACATGCAACGATCCGAGCCGGCTGCTCGAACTCGCCGAGATCGGCGTCGACGGCGTGTGTACGGACGTGCCCGACGTGGCGCTCTCTGCACTCGGACGCACCGTGGGTCCGAAGCCTGTCAGCGCGTCGTGGCAGCGCTGGCCGCAGGCGGCGAGCTGAGGGGCATGACCAACCTGACGGCGTCGGGCACGTGCACGAACTCGAGGCGGTTCGTGGAACCGAGCGCGTCGCCGTCGACCTGATACGGGAACGGGGTATCGCTCTGGACGACGAGACGTGACAGGTCCTCGCGCACGTCGAGATGGGCGGAGGGTTTGACGCCGCCTCCGCGCAGGGCGCCGGTCAGCGACGACAGGATCGCGATCGAAGTCATGGTGGTGAACGTGATCGCAACGAGTCCGCGATCGAGAGTTGCCGCCGGCGACAGGTCGAGCGGCCGGTTGCCGAGGTAGGTGTACGGGCTGGTGTTCAGCACGATCGTGAAGTAGCCGTCGACGGCCTCGCTGTCCGGTTCGCTGTCGACGTCGACTCGGAAGTGCGGTTCGGTTCGGTCGTATCCGCTCAGCCAGGTCGTGATCCCGGCCCAGATGAAGAGCGGATGACCGAGCCATCGCTTCCACGAGCCGCGCTTCTCCACCCGTTCGACCACCGCAGCGTCGAACCCCACGCCGGTGTGGAAGCAGAAGTACCGACCGTTGACCTGGCCGAGACCGATACGCCTGAAGTCACCGGCGTCGAGACCGTTGGCGAGGTGCTCGACTGCGCTCACCGGGTCGTTCGGCATGCCGAGCGATCGGGCGAAGACGTTGGTCGAACCGCCCGGCAGGACGCCGAGCGCAGTGTCGGATCCAGCGATACCGGTGGCGACCTCGTTGAGCGTGCCGTCACCTCCGAAGCCGACGACCACGTCGACGCCGCGCCGCACGGCGTCGTGAGCGAAGCGCGTCGCGTGTCCTCGCCGGTTCGTCTCCACCAACTCCACATCGTGGTCGCGGCTGAGTCGGCGGTGGACGATCACCGTGTTGCGTGCGGTCACCGACGAGGCGAACGAGTTGACCACCAGCAGGACCTTCAAGGAGTGTGACGGTAACGCAGAGCCGGGTGGCCCGGCGTCTGGCCCGCGGCACGAGTTGGGGTCGAAGTTGACGCACCGGTAACTTGGTCGATCTTATGAACGTGATCGTCTGCGTCAAGCAGATCCCGGACCCGGCCCTGCCGGGCGAGCTGGATCCCTCCACCAACACGCTCAAGCGTGACGGCAAACTCATCCTCGACGAGTCCGACAGCTACGGCGTCGAGATGGCGTTGCAACTCGTCACCGCGGCTGGTGGTGGCGAGGTGAGTCTCGTCTCGATGGCTCCGAACGACGAGACCTCCGGTCTGCGCACGGCCCTGGCGATGGGTGCGGCCAAGGCGGTGCTCGTCAGCGACGCATCGCTCGCCGGCGCCGACGCGCTCACCACTGCCAAAGTGCTGGCGGCGGCGACGAAGAAGCTCGGCGACGTCGACCTGATCATCGCCGGTACCGAGTCGTCCGACGGCTACACGGGCACGGTGCCCGAGCAGATCGCCGCAGTGCTCGGCCTCCCGTCGATCACCTTTGCGAAGACGGTTGCGATCGCCGACGGCGTGCTCACCGTCGATCGCCAGACCGAGGCCGGCTACGACGAGGTCACCTGCCCGCTGCCCGCCGTGGTCTCGGTGACCGCTGGCGTCGTCGAGCCCCGCTACCCCAGCTTCAAGGGGATCATGGCCGCCAAGTCGAAGCCGGTCGAGACGGTCACGGCAGCCGACCTCGGCGTCGAGTCTGTGTCGTGGGCCCAGCAGATCACCTCCGTCGAAGACGCCCCGGCGCGCGAGGCCGGCGAGGTCATCGAAGACGACGGAGAGTCGTTCAACAAGATCGTCGAGTTCCTCGACAACCTGAAAGTCATCTGAGGAGAACGACCATGGGAATCGACAACATCTGGGTGTTCGCGCAGGCCGCCGACGGCGCGCCGACCACCGGCACACTCGAACTGCTCACCAAGGCTCGCAGCCTTGCTGGCACCGTCTCGGCGTTCATCGCCGGAGACGCCGCCGATGTGGCGAGCGCGCTGGGCGACCACGGTGCCGCCAAGGTCTACGCCACGGGAGACCTCGCCGGGACGCTCCCCGGCGTGGCCGTCGCCGCCGCGATGAACGCCGTGATCGCCGGTGGCGACACGCCCGACTTGATCATGTTTCCGCAGAGCTACGAGGGCCGCGACGTGATGGCGCGCCTGTCGGTTGCGCTCGACCGCACGGTGCTCACGAACTCCACGAGCGTCGCCGTCGACGGCGATTCGGTCACGGTGCAGACCCCGATCTTCGGCGGCGCCAAGCTCGTCAACTCGACGTTCACGGGCGAGCGACCGTTCCTGGCGGCGTTCCGTCCCAAGAGCTTCGTCGCCGAGTCCGGTGCCGGCGCGGCGGGCGAGGTCGTGGCCGCCCCCGTTCCCGATCTCGGCTCGACCGGCGGCGCAACCGTCACCGAAGTGCACGTCGAAGAACACTCGGGGCCCAAGCTCGACGAAGCGGCAGTCGTTGTCGCCGGAGGTCGCGGCCTGGGCGAGGCCGAGAAGTTCGAGATGATCGAATCGTTGGCCAAGGCCCTCAAGGGTGCGCCGGGCGCATCACGAGCGATCGTCGACGCCGGTTGGGTGCCGTACAGCTACCAGGTCGGCCAGACCGGCAAGGTCGTCAAGCCGACGGTGTACATCGCCGCCGGCATCTCGGGTGCCACTCAGCACATGGTGGGCATGAAGGGCTCGAAGAACATCATCGCGATCAACAAGGACAAGGAGGCCCCGATCTTCGGGGT
>JBGTEH010000021.1:0-1786 GCA_041747915.1 Ilumatobacteraceae bacterium | reverse complement strand
TCCTCGGTGCCGAAGAATCGGCTGTACACGATCACGAACGCGGTGATGATGAACATCAACACGAACGACATCGCTGACGCGAGCGGCACGTTGTTCTGCACCAGGAACTGATCCTGGATCGAGTTGCCGATCATCGTCGTGGTCGGGCTCCCGAGGTACAGCGAATTGACGAAGTCACCTGCGGCGGGGATGAACGTGAGGAGGGTTCCGGCGAACACCCCCGGGATCGACAGGGGCACCACGACCTTGCGGAATGCCGACGTCGACGTCGAATACAGATCTTTCGCCGCATCGACGAGCCGAACGTCGATCTTCTCGAGGCTCACATAGATCGGCAGGATCATGAACGGCAGGAAGTTGTAGGTCAGACCGAAGATCACTGCCGCCGGCGTGTTGATGAGCCGGCCGTTGTCCATGATGTTGGCCGCCTCGAAGAACCAGGTCATGCCGACGGCATCGATGAAGCCAGTCGCGATGCCGTCGTCGGACAGGATGCTGCGCCATGCGATGGTTCGGATCAGGTACGACGTGAAGAACGGGATCACGACCAGGCCGAGCATCAACGTGCGGTACTTGCCGCCACGAAATGCGATCACGTAAGCGAGCGGATAGCCGATCACGATCGTGAGAATCGTGGCGATCGCCGAATACGTGAACGCGCGTTGGAACTGTGGGCCGAAGTCCGTGAACGCCGTGACGTAGTTGTCGAAGTTCCAATCGAACTCGGCCTCGATGGCGAACCGGCTCGGAAGTGTCGACAACGAGAGTCGCAGCAACGTGAACAGCGGTGCCAGGTAGAACAACGCCAACCAGAGGAAACCCGGCTTGAGCAGCCCATACGGTGCAAGCTTGCGGCGGGTCTCGGGTGTACCGGTGACCGCCACCACGATCAACGCGACGATGCTCGCAAAGACCAGTGCAAGCGCCAGGACAGCGAGGGGTCCGGTGAGCAGCCGAGTACCAACAGCGGCGAGCAGTGCGCTGGCGAGCACGAGCGCGCCGAGACCGAGCATCTCGGGTCGTCGCACCCCCCGGCGCACCATCGCAGTGGTCATCGCATCAGGCGCCGATGATCGCGGAGAACGCCGCGTCGTACTCCGCTTCGACCTCGTCGGACAGCACAGCGAAGGTCTGCGTCTGCGCGAGCGTCGCATCGTCGGGGAACAGCAACGGATCTTCGGACAGGCTGGGGTCGATCTTCTCGAGTTCTTCGCGGACGCCCGCAACCGGCGACACGTAGCCGACCCACGCCGTGATCTGCGCCGCCTGCGCAGGGTCGTAGACGAAGTTCATGAACTGGGCGGCAGCATCGACGTTCGCGGCGCCCTTGGGAATCACCATCGTGTCGGCCCACGCAGTCGCACCGGTTTCCGGGAACAAGAAGCGGACCGCCGGGTTGTCGCGGGCGATTCCTGCCACGTCGCCAGACCAACCGATCGTTGCGGCGAAGTTGCCGTTGGACAGATCGTCGAAGTAGTCGTTGCCGTGGAAGCGGCGAATCTGTCCGTCCGCTTTGGCCTTCTCGAGCATCTCGAAGGCGGGAGCTGCCTCCTCGAATGTGCTCAGCGTCGAGATGTCGATGCCGAGACTCATCAGCAACAGCCCGATCGTGTCGCGCATCTCCGTCAGGGCGCCGACCTTGCCCGCGAACTCGGGATCGAACAGATCCTCGACGCTCGTGAGCTCGCGGCCCGTGACGTCGATGTTGTACGCGATGCCTGCGAAGCCGGTCTGCCACGGCAGGCTGTACTCGCCGGTCGGATCCCACGAGGCGCCTTTGAGGTCC
>JBGTEH010000020.1:0-3493 GCA_041747915.1 Ilumatobacteraceae bacterium | reverse complement strand
GGTCAGTCGGCGCGGCGGATGCGGAGGGGTTGGTCGGCGGCGGTCTTGTTGCGGCCGGTCTCCAGATCGAAGCGCCAGCCGTGCAGGGTGCACACGAACTCACAGCCGTCGATCTCTCCGAACGCGGCGAGATCGGCATTGCGGTGCGGGCAGCGGCGCTGGACGATGTAGTCGCCGATCCGGATGTCGGGCTCGTGGAGCGCTGCGAGTTCGTCGACCGGTGTGAGTCTGCGTACCACCTCAGCCTCGGCGCGACGCATGCGCTCGCGCGAGAGCGACTTCAAGAAGTTGTAGACGTACTCGTTGAAGCCGCCTTCACGCCACGCCGTGAATCGACACGAGAGCAGCAACGAGTTGCTCCAGTCGACGGCGCGTTGAGCGACCACTGTTTCGACGAGTTCGCGGGCGATGTCGAAGCGAAAGGCGTAGTCCTCGCCGTCGTGGTGGCGTACTTGCCCGGCGGGGAAGTCGACGATGATCGACAGGCCGCCGGCGCGCAGCAGCATGTTTGCGCCCACCTGCGCCCGCAATGTCGGTGCCATGTCCAACAACGGCTCCCACCACTCCCGCAGCGCAGCGAGCAGATCGGTGCTCGGCGAGTTCCACGATGCCTTGAGGTCGTCGAGCCACGGCTTCCAATCGCTCTGGTACTGCGTGAGGTACGCGCGCTTGTCGCGAAAGATCGACTCCACGTCGGCAATCGGGTGGGTCACCTCGACCGAGTGCGTGCCCACCTCGATCGTCGTGCCGGGCACGTTCATGATCCCGGCGCGGCCAACGGCATCGAGCCGAGCGAGAAGAGCGGTTTGGTCGGCGAAGATGCTCAGCTCGTCACCGTCGATCATGTTCAGTCCGAACAGCTCGTCGTCGAGGAACGCGGGCGGCCCGGCGCTCGGGACCACGTACCGTGCGTCGATGTTCTCGACGTAGCGCATCGCCCGGGCGAACTGGGCGTCGACCTTCGCCTCGCAGAGTGCGCGCTTGTCGTGTTCAGGCATCTCGTACACCATCGGGTACCAGATCGCCCCGGAGAACTGCAGCCAGTGCAGGTCGACCGGGCCGTGCGAACGCAATTGGGCGAGGTCGTTGGTGCGACAGTCGTTCTGATCGACCAGGATCGAGGTGCCGTCGTTGACGACGAGCGCCGAGTCGCCCCCCGGGCCGTCGGTGATCGAGGTCTCGACGTGGATGGCCACCGTCAGCCCGGGTGCGATCTCGAGTTCCTCGGTGTCGACGGTGCGGATGAACTCGCTGAAGCCGAGCGCCTGGAGGGTCCGCTGCTGCTCGCGCGTGGGATAGCCGGGGAGCAGGATGGGAATGTCACGGCGCAGGTGGTCACGCAGCCACGGTTCGTCGTGGTGGTCGCCGTGCAGATGCGACACGTACAGGAAGTCGGCACGCTCGATGCGCTCGAGTAGGTCGGGGCTCAGCTGGTCGTTGCGCGGGAAGACGAACCACGAACCGAAGAACGCCGGCACGAACCACGGGTCACACAGGATCGAACCGGCATCGGTCTCGACGAGCATGCCCGCATGACCGATCGATGTGGCGCGCATGGCGTCAGGGTAGGGCCGCTCGGGCCGACGCGATCAGGCGACGGGCGGATCGGTGAACTGCTGGCCCGCACGCGACACGTGCTCGGTCCATGCGGCGCCGTCCCAGTACCGCAGCTCGAAACGACCTGACGGGTCGGCGTACCAACCGGCCGGAACCGCCGGCTCCGGTGCCGGCTCGGGCTCCGGCGCTGGTGTGGCCGCCGCCAGTACCGGTGCCGCCACGGGATCGGGCTCGGTGGCGAGACCGGCGATCGAGTCGTCAGGTGCCGAGTCCTCGACAACATCAGTGGTCTCGTCGGGTGCGGCGGCCCACCCGGCGGGCTCGTCGACGTTCTCGGCCGCGATCTCTTCGAGGATCGCTTCCTCGATGATCGCATCTTCGACCATGGCCTCTTCGATCGCCACTTCGGCTGCCGCTTCCTCGACGATTGCCTCTTCGATCAAGATCTCGTCTTCTGCTTCTTCGATCATGTCGAGTTCGTCGGTGTCGCGGCTCAGGTACGCCACGATGTTGGTGCCGGCCGACACGATCGAGACGACGTTCCAACCTTCGGCTGCCTTGTCGTTGAGCAACGGGGTGAGTGAGTCGGCGTCGTAGGACGAGGCGGTGACCGATGAGTACTCCTGCATGGCGGTGACACTAGACGACGCGCCACCGTGACGCAGCGTCTTCTGGCCATCAACGCCCGGTCATTCGAACTCGGTCGACACACCCTCGGTGAGGCGGGCCAGATCTCCCTCTGAGGGGTCGCCGTCGTACACGAGACGGCCGGCGCTCAAGGCGATCAGGCGCTGACTCTGGGCGACGCTCGACAGCTCGTGGGTGGCCACCACGAGGGTTGCGCCGTCGCCGTGAGCCAGAGTCAGCAGGGCCAACAGCGCCTCGCGACCGGTGCGGTCGAGGCCGACGAACGGCTCGTCGATGAGCATGACATCGAACGGTCGAACGAAGGCCATGGCGATTGCCGCCTTCTGCTTGAGACCCCGGCTGAACGTCATCGGCAGGTCGTCGATGCGCGGCGTGAGGCCCACCATGTCGACGAGGTCGACGGCCTGTTGCTCCCAGTTCTCGGTGCTGTGCAGTCGGGCGATGTACTCGAGGTGTTCCCACACAGTGAGATCGTCGTAGAAGACGGGCTGATCGGCGAGGTAGGAGATCGACGCACGTGCCTCGAGTGAGCCTGCGGGATGGCCGGCGGCGGTGGCTGAACCCTCGGACGGCTCGAGCATGCCCACCAACATCCGCAGCAGGGTGGTCTTGCCGCTCCCGTTGTGGCCGATGAGCGAGACGCGTTGACCCGTCTCGATTCGCAGATCGAGCGGTTCGAGCGCCGGCGCATCGCCGTAGAACTTGGCGATGCCGACCGTCTCGACAGCTGCCGGAGGCCTCTTCGGGGTCGGTGACTTCGGGGGCGATGATTTCTGGGTCGATGTGCTGCGCGCCGGTGGCGCGGTCGACGTGCTGGGCGCGGCCTGTTTGCCTGTGGCCGACGGCCGTCGACGCTTGGACTGCGGTCGATTGGAACGCGAATTGGATGGTTGGCTCATGACGCTGCACGTCCCTCTTCGAAGAAGGTTCGGATCTTGACTCCCCACGGGTCGCGCCGACGGACCCACATCACCACGACGGCGATGAACAGAGCGAGCCCGACGATCGAGCGGGCCACGCTGGCGGCGTCACCGCTGAAGCGCGCCACGAACACCGGAATGGTGCCGACGGCGCTGATCACCACGGGGAGGACCGCCTTGATCGCCGTCGAGAAGCCGGCGAACTCAGGCGGGACGAAACTCGCCTCGGAGTCCGCCGGCGTGCCGAGCAGCGTCGTGGTCTTGGGGGGTGACGGCGCGTCGAGCACGGTCACGACCACCGCTCCGGTGGCGCCCGCCCACGCCATGGGGATTGCGATCGCGAACGCGCCGAGTGCCAGTGAGGGGTC
>JBGTEH010000019.1:0-4182 GCA_041747915.1 Ilumatobacteraceae bacterium | reverse complement strand
GCTCTTCACGTATTCGGCGATGGCGCGAAAGTCGGTGTCCCAACGGCCCGCTGCGGTGTCGCGAAGATTGGCCCGAATTTGTGCTTCCGTCTGGCCGCCGCCGCCGAACGCAAGCGGCACCGTCACCACCACATCGAGCCGATTGGCGAGTTTGGGTAGGTAGGCGCTTGTGTTTGCGAACTGTCCCCAAGCCGAGCTCCTCATGGCTGACGCGGAACCGGAGTCCAGCATCGTCACCACCCAGTCGATTGGGCGGCCGAGGTCGCGTTCCATCTGTGTGAACCGATCACCGCGATCGAAGCCCACGAAAATGCCAAACGTGGACTGGCTGGCTGCTGACGCCGTGGGCGCTGAGGCGGAAGGGAATGCGAACAGCGACAGGGCAAGCGCACATGCGGTCACCAATATGGCGGGATGCTTGAGACGATGTGGGGTGGCGGACATGGCGGACTGCCTCTCGGTCGACGGATAGTCATATGACAATCGGATGACGAAGTCCCGATCTTAAGGAGAATCTGAAGAAATCCTTGAGGAGAATCTGAAGAAATCATCGGGTGCCCCAGATCGTTCATCCGCTTGTCGGCTCCTGTCCATGCTCTCGTCATCCGGGGGCCACATTGGTCCGGAATGGTACGGTCGCTCGAGTGACCAGCTCTCCTGCCGGGCAAACCGGGATGCACGACGACGGGCTGTGCGAGTCGTGTCGCCGTCCGATCCGTGGGCCAAGAGCGCAGGCAGGCGACGGCATCGATGCATCAGCCGGACGAGAGCCGGCGTGCGACCCGTCGCTCGAGCCCGCCCGCGAGCCAGCCGATTGCCTCCCGGCACATGACGCAGCAGTGCCGGAGGCGTGGGACCGAGTCCAGTGGGGCTGGACCGAGACGTCTGCACGTGGCCATGGTCTTCTCGCTGGCGCAGTGCGCAGCATGATCGGCGACGGTGACGGGGCGCTTCTCGACGTCGGCTGCGGCGCCGGGGCGCTCACCGAGGTCTGCCATCAGCTGGGGTGGGCCGCGATCGGCGTCGACGTGTCAGCCGACGGTCTCGCACTCGGCCGCAGCACGTTTCCCGGCGTTCGCTTCGCCGAAGCGTCTGCCTACGACGACCTCATCGACTTCGCGCCGTCGGGTGGTTTCGACGTCGTCATCTCGAGCGAGGTGATCGAGCATCTCTACCGTCCTGCCTTGCTGCTCGAGCGCAGCTACGTTGCGTTGCGGCCCGGTGGTCGACTCCTGGTCACGACGCCGTACCACGGGTACCTGTTCAACCTCGCACTCTCGATCGCGAATCGCTGGGACGCCCGTTTCGACGTCCAACGCGACGGTTGGCACATCAAGTTCTTCTCGCGCCGGACGCTCACCGACATGGTGACCACGGCCGGGTTCGAGGTCGTCGAATGGCGGGGGCTCGGTCGCTTTCGCTGGTTGTGGTGGTCCCAGGCGATTCTCGCCCGCAAGCCATTGAAACCGTAAAGGTGCTCGCGTTGTCGTTAGCTCGCATCCTCGGCCGCATCGATCAGCCGGCTGGCCGCGCCTGACCACGAGAACTGTTCCCTGCAACGATCGAGCGCCTGCGATGCGTAGTGGTCGAGGCGGCGAACATCGACGATGACATCGACGATGGCGCGCGCAAGGTCGCCTTCGTTGGCGGCAGTGATCGCGCTCTCACCGGCGACGAGTGGAAGTCCGGCAAGGTTGTGGGTGAGACACGCAAGCGGGACCGAGTTGAACACGTAGTCGAGTGCCTTCAGCTTGAAGCCACCCCCGAGCGACTCGGACACCACACCGATCCTGCACTGGCCGAGGAACTCCGCCGAGTCGTCGACCCAACCCAGTAGACGAGTCGCACGCAACTCGGATTCCAGTTCGTTGCGCAACTCGTCGGGGACGAGACCTGCAACATGCAGCTCGACATCGGCGTCGTGGAAGATGGGGTCGGCAGCACGGAGGAACCGGCGCAGGCTCTCCTGTTTGACGTGCCACTCGAAGCTGCCGAGGATCCCGACCCGCCGCGGCCGCTCGCTCGCAGGGACGGGACGCGCCGAGGTCGCACCGGTCCATCCCGGAGGCACGACGACGTGGATTCGGTCCGGCGCTGCCGTCTCGAATCGGCCCCGGTCGTCGTCCGTGATCGAGCTGACCACGTCAGCCAGGAGCACCGTCGCTCGCTCGAGGCGCTCCGTCTTGCGGGCCTCCAGTTCGAGCACCGCTTTGCGCAGACTCGTCCACGAGACGGCGTCGGCAACCTGGCGTCGCATGCTGCTTTCATGGTTGTGGGCGAGATACACGATCCGCGAACGACCTCGTCGTTGCTCCAACAGCGCGGTGGCCCACGCCGCCTGGAGGCCGTCGATCACCACCACGTCCCAACCGCCCTGCCCGAGGAGCTCTTCGACCCGCGACCGAACGGCGGGGACGGAGCACGCGAAGGATTGGTTCGGAAGTGATGATCCGAGGCTCTGCCATGGCCGCCGGAACGACGCGTGCACCGTTTCGTAGCGGACTGAGCCCACCGAAGGCGAAAGGTTCGTTCGGACCAGGGGCTGTCGGACCACGCCGACCATCGTCACTGCGATGCCGCACTCGGCAACGGCACGGGCCAGCCCGAGCGAGTACTTCAGGGCACCCGTTGTGAGGTCGTCGGCGATCTCCGGCGTGATCCAGAGCCAGCGCTCTGCACTGTCCTCACCCACCGGTGCCGGTCCTCGGGGCGGTCGTGAAGCGCTTTCGAACTCGCGAGCCACACGGCGCAGACGATTCGGTTGCCCTCGTCACCGCCACGCCGTTACGGTACCAGCCACCATGTCGGCGGAACGGAGACAGCCAGACCTCTATGGCGGTTCCTCGGATCGGCCGGCGGGATGAGTCCTTGACGCGTATCGCAGTCTGCGCCCTGACGTATCTGCGGCCCGTTGGGCTGGCGCGGCTGCTCCGAGAGCTCGACCGACTGATCATTCCCGACGGCGTCGAGGTCCGAGTGTTCGTGATCGACAACGACCCCGATCGCTCGGCCGACGAGCTCGTACACGGCCATGCTGCGTCGCCTCGTTTCGACGTGACCTATGTCCACGAGCCGACGCGAGGCATCAGCGCCGGGCGCAACGCATCGATCGCGGCCGCACGGACGTGGAGTGCTGACGCCGTCTGCTTCATCGACGACGACGAGTGGCCCGAACCGGATTGGTTGCTCGAACTCGTGGCCACGGCTCGACGCACTGGTGCCGAGGTCGTGACCGGCCCGGTGTTCCCGATGTTCGACGAACCACCGCCGAGTTGGATCGTCGAGGGACGCTACTTCGAACGGCCTCGGCACGACCATGACGGTCTCATCGACTACGCAACGACGTCGTCGGTTCTGATCGACATGGCCTGCTTCGACAGCCGGTCGGAGCCGTTCGATGTCGAGTTCGGTCTCTCCGGAGGCAGCGACACGCATTTCTTCGCGGAGCTCTACGACGCTGGTCGGCGAATCGCCTGGTGCGATCTGGCGCATGTTTACGAGGCCATCCCTGCGACGAGGGTCGACGCTTCGTGGTTGCTGCGCCGGGAATACCGGCGTGGGCAAACCATGAGCCGCTCGCTGCGGCGGCGCGACCCCCGCCTGGTGCGCTATCTACGACGACTCACAAATGCAATGGTCCAGATGACGTCCGGGCTGGTGGTGCTGATCGCCGGACTCCCGTTCGGTAGAGCTCGGTGGTTTCGCGGCGCCAAGATGATCGTGCTCGGTCTGGGAATGGTGACGGGCCTCGTGAGTGGCGGCTACCAGGAGTACCGTCGAATTCACGGGACGTGAGTGAACTGGCGTGCACGGTCAATTTGCACCTAGACACCGACCGGCAAGGCTCAATCGCTGTGCAGGCACCAGACCGAGGGCGGGATCGGGTGGCGCGGCAAGAAGTGGGCGCACGAGACAGTTCTTGAAGGTGTTGGTGTAGGCCTGTTTGGTGGTGGGGTAGTTGTTGAGGTCGTAGCCGGACTGGGAGGGGTCGTTGAAGTAGGCCTGGTAGAGCAGTCGGCCGGGTCCTGTGGTGGGCAGGGAGTTGAACCAGCCGTGCATCAGTTCGATGAATCGGCCTGTGTTGGCGTTGGCTTGTCCCCATTCGGGGAACGAGACGGGTTTGTTGTGCGATCGGGCGAATTCGAGGTGCTGGCGAAGTACCGGTTCGTAGCGTTGGGTCCA
>JBGTEH010000018.1:0-3019 GCA_041747915.1 Ilumatobacteraceae bacterium | reverse complement strand
GCGCACCAGAAGGGTGTCGCCCGCCGCGATCCGTGTGGCCGGATCGTCGACCCGGCGCTCGTCGCGCATTCAGCGCGACCACCACGAGTTCGCCGCTGTCGGTGCGCATCCCCGGGTAGGCGCGCTGGCCGATCATCGCCGAGCGCGGCGGCACGATCACCTCTGTGGCACCGAACCGTCGGGTGAACAGTTGATCGAAGTCCTCGCCGTCGATCCTGTAGTGGTTCGTCAGGGTCGATTCGAGGTCGGACAAGTCGGCGGGCATACGTGCGGCGTCGCGATGCGGAAGCAACCTGGGTCCGAGGACGACGACGATCACGATCGTGCCGATCAAGAGTGGGATGCCGGTGAGCGCGAACTCGAAGAAGCCGAACTGTCCGATGCCCGAGTCGGCGGCGGCCTCCGACACGATCACGCTGACCGGGCTGCCCGTCAACGCGAGCAAGGCCCCCGCATGAGCGGCAAACGCCAGAGGGATGAGGAGCTGCGAGGTGTTCTGGCCGACCCTGACGGCGATGATCACGACGACCGGGACGAGGGCGGCGACAGAGGCGTTCGGGGTGATGAGAGCGGTGAGTAGCGCCGACACGATCATCATGTAGACCGCAATCCGAGTGCGTCCGGTGCCTGCCTTGTCGATGAGAACCTGGCCCACCCACGTGGTGACCCCGGTGGCATCGAGCGATTCGCTCACCACGAACAACGATGCGATGAAGAGCACAGTGGGGTCGCCGAATCCTGCGGTCGCTTGTTCGAGTTCGAGGACGCCAGTGGCCCACAACGCCAACGCGGTGCCCACGGCGATGACAGCAACAGGCACGCGGTTGGTGACGAACAGCACCACGATCACACCGAGCACGATGAAGGTGATCGTGCTGTCGGCCATCACGCGGACCCGTGCGCGCCACGCAGGAGGAACGTGACGTTCAGCCACCCGTCGTACGGGAGATCCTCCAACCTTTCGGCGATCTCCCGGCGCACCTGATGCTCCTGGGCGACCGTCACGTCGACGAGCGCGCGGTGGCGAGCGTCAGTCCTTCTTCGTCCTCGGCGGTGAGGTCGGGTTCTCGGAAGTCGGGCATGCCGCCGGCGGGCACGAGCGCGAGCAGTGCAAGAGCGGCAAGGAACATCAGCGTCGTGCGCAGGGCTCGCAACCGTGCGTCCTCGTAGATCTCGACGGCGGCCTCCGCCTCGGCGGGCGTCGCACCCTTGTCCTCGAGTGTCGCCACGAGTTGGTCGCTCGTGACGAATTGGACATTGTCGAAGTTGACCTGCTGGACCAGCTCCGACGAGAACGCCGGCGATTCGAGCGCGTTCTGCGCAACGATCACCCCGAGCAGCGACACGGCGATGGCGGTGCCGACGGCGATGCCGATCGATCCGGAGATGTTGTGCGTGAGACCGCGGAACGCTCCAACGTCGCCGGCGAGCTCCTTCGGGTTCGACATCAGAAGCTTGTTGAACACGAGCGCCACGATGCAGCCCTGCGCAAGCCCGAGCGTGACGAGGCCGACCACGACGGCGACCTGGCTCCAGTCGTTGCGGATCGTGAACGCGAGCAGCGTGAGCGCGAGGAACACGAACACGAACGACACGCGGGTGATCGCCGCCGGACTGAATCGGTCGTACAGGCGCGAGACCTGGGTGTTGGCGATGAAGATCGACAGCGTGTACGGCACGATCGACATCGACGTCTGGAAGCCGCTGAGGCCCTGCACCACCTGCATGTAGAGCGGGAGCAGGAAGCTTGCGGCAGTGCCGATGAAGAGCATCAGCGCCATACACGCAACGATCGAGCGCTCGCGACTCGAGCGCAGCACGTCGAGCGAGAACAACACCGGTTTGCCGTCATCCATCCTGCGCCGTGTCGATCGGAAGAAGGCGTGGATCAACGCCGCACCGATGATCAGAAGGAACGGAACCGGCGAGAGCCCGGCGATGTCGAACGGCGCCTGATCGGACGCCTCGAAGAATCCCCACGCGTTCAAGAAGCTGAAGCCAGCCGACACCAGGATGATGCCGATCGACGAGAGTCCGGCGCCTCGCCAGTCGATGACGACCTCGGGGTGGGCGTCGATCCGGGCCAGCCGCCCGATGAGCAAAAGATTGACCACGCCGATGAGCGACAGCACGACGAACGACCAGCGCCAGCCGACTGTCGATGCGAGCGCGCCGGCGAGGAGCAATGACACCACCTGGGCGAGCGGGATCGCCGACGCCAGGAATCCGATTGCTTGGCTCTGTTGCTTGCCGTGGTAGTTGGCGGCGATCGTCACGGTCATCGCAGGTGCGGCGAGGGCCATCGTGGCGCCGCTGAAGGCCTGCACGCCGAACAGCATCCACCCCTGGTTGGTCAACGAGATCGTGACGGCCGCAACCGTCGGGCCGATCATCCCGATGTGCAGCGCCTTGCGGGGACCGATCTTGGCGCCGATTCGGGCACCGAGCAGGACGAAGCCGGCCATCGCGAAGGTGCCGGTCGTCAACGCCAGGCCGACCGACGTGGCCGGGATTCCGAGGTCGTCGACGATGCCTTCGATCGACACGTTGAACGCGTTGAACGACACCTGGATCTGGCACATCATCACGATCACCAACGGAAACCACGATGCTTTCATGACCCCGGTCGGCGATGTCGTCGTGTTCATCGCCCGAGTATCGTCCCCCGATTCTCAGCGGACCGACATGGGCGACGACAATTGTTGCAATCCAGGCGACTCTGGGACGGCTCCGCCCCGATTGGGCGCGGGCGGGTCGCTGCGATGAGATTCGTGCTCACCTGTTGCTCATCTCTCATCGCAGGTGGTGGGTGCTCGCCTGAGCTGCGGCTGCGCGATCGAATTATGGTGCACCGCCGTGGTGCCCTCCCGGCACCGTCGTGACAGGAGCCATCGATGACCCGTGCAATTCCAGTCGACGACGACTTCGACCCGGTGCCTTCGCTGACCAGCGTCGCCGACATCGACGTGTCGGTCGTGTCCGACCGGCCGAACGACTCCGGTCTGGTGGCAGTCCTCGT
>JBGTEH010000017.1:0-6322 GCA_041747915.1 Ilumatobacteraceae bacterium | reverse complement strand
CGCCGACCTCCTCGGCGCCGCCATGCGCGATCCCGAAGCCCGCCAAGCCGCCCGCCACTACCTCGCCAACCGTCACCACTGACCGCCCGCCCGTCCCCATCCGCACTTCGGGCGGCCGCGTCGGGCGCCGGGCACCGCGCCCCCACCACCTCGTTTGTGGCGCGATTCGGGTGAGCCGGGTCACACTTTCCGCGCCACAAACGATCCGGCACCAGCGGGCGTTCAGGAGAGCAGGTCGGTGGCGACGTGGTGGAAAAGGCGGGTGGTGAGGGCCAACGACTCGATGTCGATGCGTTCGTTGTTGCCGTGGAAGCGCGAGCCGTAGTCGCTCGAGTCGAGCGACGGACTGAACAGACCGGCGCCGTACGCGACAGCTCCCATCTCGCGATAGATGCGCGCATCGGTGAAACCGACCACGAACTGCGGCGTCAATCGAGCAGTCGGGAACGGCACGCTGACCGCCCGCTGCAGTGCGTCCCACAGCGGAGTGTCGAGTCGGCTGATCGAGGCGGCGTCGTTCATCAGCGGTTCCACCTCCACCTCGTCGGCGAGATCGCCGAGCGCGGCTTGGAGATGCGTGTTCACCTCATCGGGCCCCTCGCCCGGCAGCGTGCGGATGTCGACCTCGATCACCACCGTGTCGGGGATCACGTTCACTTTCATCCTCCCCCCACCGGACTCACTGCCGTCGACGAGGTTCGGCGAGAACGTCGTATGCGTGCATGCGTGGAAGTGTGAGGCCGCTGCCGCACTCGGAAACGATGCCAGCGCCTCGTCGATCGCCGTCGGGTCGAGCAGCGATGCCGTCATCTCGTCGTCGAGACCGAGGGTCTCGACCTTCTGACCCCAGAGCTCGTGGAATCGAGGAGCCGGCCGATAGTCGTGCAACCGTTGGATCACCCCGGCTGCCTTCACCAGCGCGTTGTCCCGACGGAACGGCGCCGAGCCGTGACCGGGTGTGCCTCTCACCCGCAGACGCCGCCACGCCACACCCTTCTCGGCGATGTTGACTCCGATGAAGGGTGCGTCGCTCGGACCCGTGTGAAGCCCCCCACTCTCCGTCAGCACGTAGTCGGCGGTGATCGCATCGCGATGGTTGTCGGCCATCCATCGGGCGCCATACGTACTGCCCGCCTCCTCGTCGGCGACGCCGAAATAGATGAGATCACCGGACGGTCTGAATCCGCTGTCGGCAAGGTCGCGAAACGTCACGGCCATCGATGCGGTCAGGTTCAACATGTCGACGGCGCCGCGCCCCCACACCTCGGGTCCGGTCGGACCGTCGAGGATCTCGCCGCCGAACGGATCCTCGCTCCATCCGGACTCGTTGACCGGCACGACATCGGTGTGGCCCATCAGACACAGACTCGGCGCTCCGGGATCTGACCCTTCGATGCGCCCCACGATCGAGACTCGACCCGGCGCGGCCTCGAACCGCTCGACATGCACACCGGGGCCTTCGATCACCTGCAGCAACACGTCGGCGTTGCGCACCTCCCCGCCCGATCCGGCCGTGCCGTCATTGACGCACCTGTTGCGGATGAGCACCTGAAGGAGTTCGACCGTCGCCCGGGTCATCCCGTCGTGTCGTCCGTCGTCGAGATTCACCGGCGTCGCCATCCCCTCAGCCTCCCACGTTTGCGGCGCGAATTCGGTGGGCCGGGTCACCCGAGGCGCGCCGCAAACCGGTGGGGACTGGGGTGGGGTCGAGCCGGATCCCGTCGTCCACGTTTGCGGCGCGAGTTCGGTGGAGCGGGTCACCCAGAACGCGCCACAAACGGATTCTTGGCGCTGCTGGCGGGGATCAGCGGGTGGCGGACTCGAGGAGGGTGGCGATGCGTTTGGCGCTGACGGATGGTTGACCGGGCCGTTTGACCATCAATGGTTGGGCGAAGGTGGCGACGCGGAGTTCCTCCAACTGCCAGCGGACCTCGGCGATCTCGGGTGCGAGCCGGCCCGCCCCAGCCGTGTCGACGACGTTGACGTAGCGCTGCTCGAGGGGAACCACCTCGGCCATACGGCGTCGATCGCGATCGTGGGCGCCCGCGAGATGCTCGAGGCGGTAGATGACCGCCCGCACGTAGCGCTCGATGTCGTGGAGCCGGTCGAGTCCGGCGCTGAGAACGAATCCGGGGTGCACCAGACGACCGAGGTGCACGTTGGCGTCGTCGACCGATGGCCGCAGCGCGTCAGCGTGCAGACGAGCCAGAAGATCCCGAGCCTCCGACGCCGCCGCGACAACCAGAGCCGCCTCGTGCAAACCATTCGCAGCCAGGCCTGGCGCACCGTCACGCACAGCTCTGCGCAACGATTCGAACTCGGCCTCGGTCCACGGGAGCGATCCGTGGTCCGACATCACTCGGTCGACAGCGGCCGCGACGCAGTCGCCGCTCAGCACGCCGATGTCGATGTCACCAGCAGCGATCACCAGGCGGTCGGCCCTGTCGAGGTTGCGCACTATCGACGACCGCGTCGGCGCTCCGTCGAGCAGCAGCAGGCGCCGCACTCCCCCGCGCATGATCCGCTGTTGCAACTCCGGTGTCGTGACGACCCGCAACGCCACGCTGTCACCCACGTCGAGCAGCGCCGGATATGCCGTGACGTCCATCGCCCGATCGGTCGACTCGATCATGCGCGGCAGGTCGCCGAGGTCCCACGACACGATTCCGCGCCGCTCCTCGATCGGAGCAGCGGCGGCGATCGACGCTCGTACGGATCCGGCGAGCTGGGCCTTGATGGCATCGAGGTCGGTTCCGACGGCGTGGACGGTGCCGTCGTCGTCGGACACCACGAAGTGAACTCGGAGATGCTCAGGCACGGCCGACGTGTCGAAGGCCGAGCCCGTGACATTCACGGGCACGACATCGTTGACTGCCGACGCGAGAGCATCGACGAGCGAACGGTGGCGACCCGCGGCGTCGAGTCGTTCGTTCACGGCCTCGACCGTGTCACCGAGCGGGATGAGCCGACGCCGAACGTCCTTCGGGAGCGACTTCACGAGCGCGGTCACGAGATCGGTTCGATGACCCGGTATCTGCCAGTCGAAGCCGTTGGCACTCACCTGGTTGAGACCCGACAGTGGGACATGAACCGTCACACCGTCGAGCGGTTCGCCCGGCGCGAAGCGATAGGTGATCGGCAGTTCGATCGATGTCGCGCCTCGCTGCTGAACCCACGCATCGGGGTAGTCGGCCAGTCGAACGCCGTGACCGCGGCCGCTGGCCGTGACCTCGTCGGTCAGGTCGAGCAGCTCGGGGCGGCGTGACCGCTCCGACTTCCACCACCGATCGAAGTGGCGGATCGAGGTGACCTCGGCGCCCACACGATCGGCGTAGAAGTCGAACAGCATCTCGTCGTCGACGAGTTCGAGGCGCCGCACGCGCGCCGCCATCCGGCGCAGGTGATCGAGGAAGTCGGCATTGCGGCCGAGGAAGGTCTGGCGGTCGAGCCACGCTCCGTCGGCGACGTCGCGCTCGATCAGCGCCTTGGTGATGAACCACGCCCGGGCCTGCGCCTCGTCGACCCGATCGAATCCGATGGTGCGGTCACTCACGATCGGAAGGCCGTAGAGAGTGACCGACTCGGTCGCCACCGCGCGTCCGCCCCTCGGGTCCCATCGGACGTTGTCATGCGAGCGCTTGACGACGTGTGCACCCGCACGCTCGGCCCACTTCGGCTCGATCTTCGCCACGCGGCGGGCGTAGAGCTGGTTCGTCTCCACGAGTTCGGCCGCCATCACCCAGTGCGGCGGCCGCTTCGTCAGCGACGAGCCGGGGGCGATCACGAACCGCGAATCACGCGCGCCGATGAACGCTCGGGTCTCTCGATCGCGCATGCCGATGTGCGAGAGCAACCCTGCGAGCACCGCTTGGTGGATGTGGTCGGGATGGCTCTCGTGTGTCGTGGGTCGGACCCCCAGCTGCCCCGCGATGCGACGGAGCTGACTGAACAGGTCCATCCACTCCCGCACGCGCAGGTAGTTGAGGAACTCCTTGCGGCACATGCGGCGGAACTGGTTGCCCGACAGTTCCCGTTGCCGCGTGCGTAGATGGTCCCAGAGCGTCACGATCGAGAGCAGGTCGGAGCCGTCGACCTTGAAGCGATTGTGGAATTCGGCGGCCTGTTCGCGTTTGTCCTGGGGTCGCTCCCGTGGATCCTGGATCGACAAGGCCGATGCGATCACGAGCACCTCGCGCACGCACCCGAGCCGGTCGGCTTCGAGCACCATCCGCCCGAGGCGTGGATCGACCGGGAGGCGGGCGAGGTCGCGTCCGATCTTCGTCAGGCGGCGGGGTCCGCCGCGCGCGCCGTCGGGCGCCGGCTTCACGGCCGCGAGCTCGTCGAGGAGCGCGTATCCGTCGACGATCGACCGATGGTCGGGTGGCTCGACGAACGGGAATCGGGCGACGTCGCCGAGGCCGATCGCCGTCATCTGGAGGATCACCGAGGCGAGGTTCGTGCGCTGGATCTCCGGGTCGGTGAACTCCGGTCGAGTGTCGAACTCCTCCTCGCCGAAGAGGCGGATGCAGATGCCCGGCGCCACGCGCCCACATCGGCCGGCGCGTTGGTTGGCCGATGCCTGCGAGATCGGCTCGATCGGCAGGCGCTGCACCTTCAGTCGACGGCTGTATCGCGAGATACGCGCCGTCCCGGCGTCGACGACGTAGCGGACGCCGGGGACGGTCAGCGATGTCTCGGCGACGTTGGTGGCGAGCACGATCCGGCGACCGGATCCTCCCATCAGCGCCCGCTCGAAGATCTTGTGCTGCTCGGCCGACGAGAGCCGTGCGTAGAGCGGCAGGACCTCGGTGCCGCGCAGATTCAGGCGGCGGAGCGCATCGGCAGTGTCGTGGATCTCACGCTCGCCCGACAGGAACACGAGCACGTCGCCCGGCCCCTCGTGCGACAGTTCCTCGACCGCGTCGATGATGCCTTGCACCTGATCGCGTGACTCTGCGCCGTCCTCGCCGTCGAGTGGGCGGTACCGCATCTCGACGGGGAAGGTGCGCCCGGTCACCTCGATCACCGGCGCCAATGAGACGCTGGGGTCTGACCCCAGCGTCTCATTGGCGAAGTGGTGGGCGAAGCGTTCGGTGTCGATGGTGGCGCTGGTGACGATCACCTTGAGGTCGAGGCGCTGCGGGAGGAGTTGCTTGAGGTAGCCGAGGATGAAGTCGATGTTGAGGCTGCGCTCGTGCGCCTCGTCGATGATGAGGGTGTCGTAGCGGCTCAGCATCCGGTCGCGCTGGATCTCGGCGAGCAGGATGCCGTCGGTCATCACTTTGACGAGCGTCGCGTCGCTGACCTGGTCGGTGAATCGCACGGTGTAGCCCACGTCGGTGCCGAGCGGCGATCCGAGTTCGTCGGCGATGCGCTCGGCAATCGTGCGCGCCGCAACACGTCGGGGCTGCGTGTGGCCGATCATCCCGGCGACACCTCGGCCGGCTTCGAGGCACAGCTTGGGCAGCTGGGTGCTCTTGCCCGACCCGGTCTCACCGGCGACGATCACCACTTGGTTCTCGAGGATCGCATCGAGCAGCTCGTCGCGACGTTCGGTAATCGGCAACGTGCCGGGGTACGTCAGCCGACGCCCCTCGACGATCGCTCGCGCCGCGGCGACTCGTGGATGATCGGTGGTGGTCGTCATGGCAGGCCCGGCCTCCCAGCCTCGCAGCTCCACTCGAACCTGCCACCTCCGATTCCGCCGGGTGGGGTGGTCGACTGGTCTCCTCGCTGTCGACGGCGCGTAGGTTCGCGGGCGTGACGTACCCGTCGAAGGTGATGACCGTCTACATCCTCGGGCTGTTCATGACGATCATCGACGGCACGATGGTCAACGTCGCGTTGCCCACGATGGCAATGGACTTCGGCGTGCCGACCACAGATATCGAATGGATCGCTGTTGGCTACCTGCTCACCTATGCCGCAGTGATCCCGGCCGCCGGCTGGCTGGGTGATCGCTTCGGCACCAAACGGGTCTTCACGCTGGCACTGATCGCATTCGTCGTGACGTCGCTTGCGTGCGGCCTGTCGCAGACGCTCGACCAGCTGATCGGGTTCCGCGTGCTCCAAGGCGTCGGCGCGGGCCTCGTCACGCCGGTCGGCGCGGCGATGCTCTACCGCGCCTTTTCGATGCAGGATCGAGCGAAGGCGGCGATCGGCGTGTTGAGCGTGGCCGTCGTCGCCCCGGCGATCGGGCCGATGCTCGGCGGAATCCTGGTCGACAGCGCGTCGTGGCACTGGATCTTCCTCATCAACGGCCCGATCGGTGCGGTGGCCATCGTGCTGTCGTTCGTGTGGCTCGACGAGACACGCCAAGATG
>JBGTEH010000016.1:0-5913 GCA_041747915.1 Ilumatobacteraceae bacterium | reverse complement strand
AGCCCGGTGTCGTCTGCGACCGCCGGCAATCCGGTGGCAGCGCACAATGCCGCCGCCTTCAGGCGCGCGTTGCCGAGCAGCGTGTCGGCGTCCTCCACCACGTCGGCCACGTGGGTGGGCCGGGGCAACAGGTCGACGACGCCGGTGAGCAACTGCTGGATCTCGGCGACCTTGTCGGGGTTCGCCGATGCGCACACGAGTTGGATCATCGACGCCCTCAGCGAGCCGCGCGGGCGGCCGGCGGTGTGGCGATCGTCGTTGCCTGTAGATCGGCGATCCGCGCCAGACCGCCCTCGGCGAGAGCCACGAGCGCGTCGAGCTCGCCCCGCGAGAAGGCCATGCCCTCGGCGGTGCCCTGCACCTCCACGAAGCGGGCTTCACCGCCTGCGATCGGACGCAGCATCACCACGTTCATGTCGACCTCGGCCGTGCTGTCCTCCACATACGGCAGGTCGAGCACCGGCACGCCACCCACGATGCCGACGCTGATCGCCGTGCAGAACGAGTGCAACGGGTTGGCGGGGAGGTCGCCGCGCTGCACGACGCGTTCGAGTGCGTCGTGCAGTGCGATGAAGCCGCCGCAGATGCTGGCGGTGCGCGTGCCGCCATCGGCCTGGAGCGCGTCGCAGTCGACGACCACCTGACGCTCGCCCAGCGCCTTCATGTCACACGCCGCGCGCAACGATCGCCCGATGAGGCGTTGGATCTCGACGGTGCGCCCGCTCTGCTTGCCGCGCGCCGCCTCACGGTCGATCCGCTCGGGCGATGCACCGGGCAGCATCGAGTACTCCGCGGTCACCCAACCCTTGCCGGAGTTGCGCATCCAGCGCGGCACGTCGTCGTCGATCGACGCAGTACACAGCACCTGGGTGCGCCCGAACGACACGAGACACGAACCGTCGGCCATTTCGGTGAAGTCGCGCTCGAACGTCATCGGTCGCAGTTCGTCGTTGCTGCGGCCGTCGGGGCGGGCTGTCGAGGTGTCCATGCGGGAGTCTCCAATGGGCTAGGTGAAGGGATTTCGGTTGCGACGCCGCGGTGTCAGCGGCGCGCCCGTTGCCAGGGTTCGGTGTGATCGAGTTCGGGCCCGAGCAGTTGGGCGCCGAGTTCGCGAAACGAGTCGACATCGCCACTCGACACGAACCGGTGGCTGCCGACGCGACCGGCGGGACGCAGCAGGTCGAGTTCGCCGAGTAGTCGCATCACCTCGAACGCGGTCTCGTCGGCCGAACTGACGAGGGTGATGCCCGGTCCCATCACGTCGCTGATCGTGCGGGCGAGGAACGGATAGTGGGTGCAGCCGAGCAGCAACGCATCAACGTCGGCGTCGCGGATCGGGGCCAGGAGGCGCTCGGCGAGCACCATCACCTCGTCGCCGTTGGTCTGGCCGCGCTCGACGAACTCGACGAAGCCTGGGCAGGCCGCGCTGGTCAGCGCAACGGGCTCTCCCGTTTCGTCGACCGCCCGCAGGTAGGCACCAGAAGCGATCGTGCCGACCGTGCCGATCACGCCGACTCGGCCGGTCGTGGTGGTCTGCACGAGCGCACGAGCGCCGGGAACGATCACGTCGATGATGGGTACCGGCAACTCGCAACGCAGATCGTCGAGGCCGGCTGCGGTCGCCGTGTTGCAGGCCACGACGATCGCCTTCGCGCCGAAATCCTCGACGAGGCTCCACGCCAGTTCGTGGGCGTACATGCGCACATCGGCGAGGGGCTTCGATCCATACGGGTAGCGGCCGGTGTCACCGATGTAGACGAGGTCTTCGGCTGGCAGCAGGTCGATCGTGGCACGAGCAACGGTCAGTCCGCCGAACCCGGAGTCGAACATCCCGATCGGCCGATCCACGGTCAGCGATCCTATGGCGAACGTGCGGCGCCGCAGCGACGCCGCACGTCGACATCAGGGCGCTGCGCAGTTGTCGGCGGTTTGATTGATCGGGGTGAGCACCTTGTCGATCAGATACAGCACACCGTTGCTGGCCGGCGGCGCCTGGATGTAGATCCCGGCACCCCCGACCGTGGGCGGCGTGCCGTTGACGATCGGTTGCGGATCGCCGCACAGCACCGGGATGCTCGGCAGGTTCAACAGGTCGGCGAGGATGATCGCCTCGGTGTCGTTGGCATGGGCCAGGAGGATCTGGTTGAGCGTGCCGGCCGGGATGGTCGTCGTACTGTCGGTCGACGTACTGTCGGTCGACGGTGGCGACCCCTCGTCCGGGTTGAGGAACGCATCGATCGCCTCGTTGGTGGGGGCGAAGAGCGTGAACGTACGCGTCGGATCGTCGAGGGCCGGCTGATACCCGGCCTGAATGGCGAACTGCTCGAACTCACTCAACGACGGCGATGCCTCGATCACGTCCCACAGCGTCTGAGTGGGTGTCGGTGGGATGATGTCGATCGAGGTCGTGGTCGTCGACGGCGGCACGGTGGTGGGCGGAGTCGTGGTGGCCGGCACCGTGGTGGGCGGAGTCGTTGTGGTCGTCGCCTCGGTCGTCTCGACGACCGTGGTCTCGACCACCGTCGTGTCGACGACCGTGGTCCCGACCACCGTGGTCTCGACCGGTGCGATCGCCGCAAGCCTGCATGACACCGAATCGCCTGGCTCCGCGGTGTAGTTCGGGAACGTGATCGATGCCAGGCGGTCGGCGGATGCGTCAGGCGAGCTGAGCTCGACGGTCATCGCGACCACGCTCTGCTGACCTTCGAGGGGTTGCAGGACGCAGTCGACGACCGGGCCGGGCGGAGTCCAACCCGCCGGCACGCTGATCTGCGCACTGATCGTGGAGGTCCAGGTGGCCGGGTCGGCGACCGTGTCGTCGGCCTCCCACTCGAAGGCCACGCGCCCATCGGAACCCGTCGACTCGCCCGCGGGCTCACCCGCGGGGGTGTCGTCCGGGCGCAACCAGACGAACGACTTCGGCGCGTCAGCCGGCCCGACGATCTCCACGACGAATCCGGTGTCGAGCGGATCGCCGGCCACATCGGTGAGTTCGAATGCCAGGAAGGTCGATGTCGGCGACGCAGCATCGTCATCGTCGTCGTTGCCACCAAAGATCAACCAGGCCACGAGGCCGCCAATCGCGAGGACGGCGATGATCACGGCGGCGATCGGACCGGGCTTCTGGTACCAGGGCACCGGCTCTTCGGCGAACTCGTCGTCGAGGATCATCACTTCGGGCGGCTCGGTCGGCGGGAGACCGGCGGCGGCCATGGCGCCCGTGGCTGCCATCATCGCGGTCGACTCCGCCCCAGCTGCACTCCCCGGCGTCACCGGGATGTCGACGAGGGTCGGATCGCCTGGGTCGCCGGGCAGCGGGTCGCCGGGCAGCATTGGGTCGTCAGCAATCGTGGGGTCGCCAGCAAGCGTGGGATCATCTGCGAGCATCGGCACGTCGGGCGGTGTGACGGCCGAACCACCCGACGGAGGGGGCGGCGGGGGCGGCGGCGGAGGCGGGACGTTACCGTCGGGCGCGGGGGTCGGGACATCCGAGTCGCTCATGAGCGAATTGTGACAGACCGAATGCGCTCGGTGGCGGATTCGATCAGTTCTTGCCCGGAGCTTGACGTCCCTCCCGGCCCTTTGGTGAACCGGTTGCGGACTGATTCGCGCACGAGTTCACGAGAACGGGCGGGCGCCGTGTCGGGTGCGGCAGGTCGGTCGACTGCCTGCCATGATCGCGCCGTGCCCACCATTGCCGTCGACGACATCGAGATCTGTTACGAGAGCTTCGGCCCGGACGACGCGCCGGTCGCGCTGTTGGTGATGGGCCTCGGTGCCCAGATGACGCTCTGGCCGACCGGGCTGGTCAGTGAACTGCTCGAACGCGGGTTCCGGGTGATCCGGTTCGACAATCGCGACGCGGGGCTGTCGACGAAGACGGCCGGTGACCCGCCGGACGTGATGGCCCTGTACGCCCAGTTCCTCGCCGGCCATCCGATCGAGGCGCCGTACACGCTGTCCACGATGGCCGCCGACGCCGCGGCGCTGCTCGACGCGCTCGACATCCCGGCGGCGCACATCGTCGGCGCGTCGATGGGCGGGATGATCGTCCAGACCATGGCCATCGAGCATCCGACGAGGGTCCTCTCACTCACGAGCATCATGTCGACCACGGGTGATGCAGCGGTCGGCCAGCCCGATCCCGACGCGATGGTGTCGCTGCTGACGCCCGCACCGACCGATCGGGCGGTCGCGATCGCCGCGAGCGTCGAGACGTCGCGCGTGATCTCCGGCGATCTGTTCGACGAGGCGGCCTCCCGGGCGACGGCCGCCGAATCGTACGACCGCTGCTTCCATCCAGCCGGCTTCGCATTCCAGCTCGTGGCGACCGCCGCCTCGGGCGACCGGACCGACGGATTGCGCACGCTCGATGTCCCCACACTCGTGATCCATGGCCGTCAGGATTCGCTCGTCACACTGTCGGGCGGAGAGGCAACCGCGGCAACCATCCCCGGAGCGGAACTGCTCGTGTTCGGCCTCATGGGCCACGACATGCCCGAGCTGTACTGGCCCCAGATGGCCGACGCCATCTTCAACATCGCGATGCGCGGCGAGGAGACCTGACGTGCCCGATCTCGAGAACGATGCTCGCCTCGACCCGCGTGTGAAGTGGGCGCTGCGCCACGTGCCGGTCACCAACCTGACCGACGTCGACAGCCGCGAGACGCTCCTCGCGATCACGGGCCACCCCAAGGCCGTCGCGCTCCGCGAGAAGATGACCGAGCTCTACGACTCGCTCGACACCGAGGACGTCGCCTCCTCGGCGGGGCTGTCGGTCACGGTGCACGAGTTCGCGTCCGCGCCCGACGGCAACACGATCAAGATCCGCTTCGTTCGGCCCGTCGGCGACGAGGTCGTTCCGTGCGTGTACTACATCCACGGCGGCGGAATGCAGAACGGCAGCGCGTTCGACGCCATGTACCGCATCTGGGCGAGGGTGCTCGCCGCAGAAGGTCTCGCCGTTGCAATGGTCGACTTCCGCAACTCGGTGACCGCGTCGTCGGCGCCAGAGGTCGAGCCGTTCCCGTCGGGGCTCAACGACTGCGTGTCAGGTGTGCGATGGGTCGTCGACAACGCTTCCGATCTGGGCATCGACACCTCGCAGGTCATCGTCGCCGGCGAGAGTGGCGGCGGGAACCTCACGTTGGCGACGGGAATGACTCTGCTCCGTTCGGGCGACATCGGCCTCGTCAAGGGTCTCTATGCGCTGTGCCCGTACATCGCCGGGCAGTGGCCGCAAGACCGATTCCCGTCGTCGATCGAGAACGAGGGTTACCTGCTGAACCTGCATCACAATCGGGGAGCGATGTCGTACGGGATCGAGCATCTCGACGATCCGATCGCGTGGCCGACCAACGCCACCGAGGCCGACGTGCGCGGCTTGCCGCCGACGTTCATCAGCGTCAACGAGGCAGATCCCCTGCGTGACGAAGGCGTCGACTTCTACCGCCTGCTCCTGCGCGCGGGTGTCGCCGCCCAGTGCCGCGTGGTGATGGGTACCACGCACGGCATGGACGTGTTCACCCCGGCGATTCCCGACGTGAGCCGCCAAACCGCCGCCAGCATCGCCCACTTCGCCAGGCAATGATCGACGTGCTCCCCGCCACTCCCGCCGAACTGACCCCAGCGCTGCTGAACGAGCTGCTCGCCGAGTTGCTCGACGGCGGGACGATCACCGACGTGGACGGCCACGACATCGGGGCGGGGACAGGCATCTTCGGACAGATCGCTCGGCTCGATCTCCACCTCGACGCTCCGGCCGTCGACGCTGGTGTTCCGCCGACGATCGTGGCGAAGATGGCGTGCACCGAGCCCGCCAATCTCGAGGTGGCGACGATCCTCGGGCTGTACACGCGCGAGATCAGGATGTTCGCCGACGTGCTCGATTCGACGCCGATCACGACTCCGGTG
>JBGTEH010000015.1:0-9398 GCA_041747915.1 Ilumatobacteraceae bacterium | reverse complement strand
TCGTGTCGATGGACCTTCGCGGGCACGGCGATTCGGAGTGGGCGCCCGACGGCGACTACCGCATGTCGGCCTACCGCGACGACGCGCTGGCCGTGGTCGGCTCGATCGGCTCGCCGGTGGCGTGGGTCGGCGCGTCGCTCGGCGGCATGAGCGGCTGGCACGCCGTCGACGCGGCGCCAGAACTCTTCAGCGCGTTGATTCTGGTCGACATCACCCCCCGCCCCGCAGAGGCAGGTGTCAGTCGCATCCTGGAGTTCATGGCCAAGGACGCCGAGAACGGCTTCGCCACGCTCGACGACGCCGCCGACGCGATCGCCGAGTATCAACCGCATCGGCCGCGACCCTCCGACGTGTCAGGGCTCGCCAAGAACCTGCGCCTCGGAGAGGACGGGCGGTGGCGGTGGCACTGGGATCCGGCCTTCCTCGACGTGCGCACGGGCGGTGACAGCGAGCACGCCCGTGACCGCCATCACGACGAACTGGCCGACAAGGCCCGTCGGCTCCGCCTGCCGACATTGCTCGTTCGCGGCAAGCTGTCGGATCTCGTCACCGATGCCGAGGTCGCCGAGTTCATCGAGATGGTGCCGCACGCCCGCTACGTCGACGTCGCCGACGCCGCCCACATGATCGCCGGCGATCGCAACGACGTGTTCACCGATGCGGTGGTGAGCTTCCTCGACCCCTGAGATCACACAGCTCGACCACTCATCGAGCGTCTTGACGTGCCGTGCGGCACACGTGGGAGACTGCATCTATGACCACGAGCCATGACTTGCACAACCGGATCGCCGGACAGAACCTCGCCACCCGATTCCTCGCCAACGTCGAACGCAACTCCGGCGTCGAGGTGCTGCGATGGAAGGACGCCGATGGCTCCTGGCAGTCGTCGACGTTGGCAGAACTGGCCGATCTGACCGCCCGCCTCGTCACGGGTCTCGCATCACTCGGCGTCGGCAAGGGCGACACGGTGGTGCTGATGCTGCGCAACCGTCCCGAGTTCCATGCGCTCGACCTTGCTGCGTTGTTCCTCGGCGCCACGCCTGTGTCGATCTACAACTCCTCGGCACCCGAACAGATCGAGTATCTCGTCAACGACTGTTCGGCCAAGATCGCCGTCGTCGAGGACGCAGGATTCCTCGAACGGTTCCTCAAGGTGCGCGAGTCGCTCACCACGCTCGAACACATCGTGATGCTTGTCGAATCCGACATCGCCGGTAACGCGGTGACCAACTATTCCGAGCTCGCTTCATCCGCACCGGCCGACCTCGCCGTTCATGCATCGACAGCGACGCTCGACGACATCGCCACCATCATCTACACCTCTGGCACCACCGGGCCGCCCAAGGGCGTCATGCTCTCGCACTCGAACGTCGCTTGGACGCTCGAGTCGGTCGGCCAATCGATGCGCGAACAGACCGACATCGCGGACTTCGCGGGAAAGAAGCACGTGTCGTACCTGCCGATGGCGCACATCTTCGAGCGACTTCTCGGGCACTACTACCTGGTCGAATTCGCGACCCAGGTCACGTGCTGCCCGGAAACGTCGCAGCTCACCGCCTACACCGGCGAGGTTCGCCCGAACGTGTTCATCGGGGTTCCGCGGGTGTGGGAGAAACTCTACGCCGGCGTCAACGCCGCTGTCGGCGCTGATCCCGACAAGGCCAAGTCGTTCAACGACGCCGTCGAGGCCGCATTGCCGATCGTGGAGAAGATGACGCGAGGAACCGCCAGCCAGGAGGAGATCGACACCTGGAACTTCCTCGACCAAGTTGCGTTCTCGACCGTCCGCGGTCTGATCGGCCTCGACCAGGCCGAGATCTGCATCACCGGGGCGGCACCGTTGCCGGCCGAGATCCTGTCGTGGTTCCGCGCGATCGGCGTGCCGTTGACCGAGGGCTACGGCATGTCGGAGACCACCGCGGTGCTCACGTGGGCCAACGATCCCAAGCCCGGCTGCGTTGGCCGTGCGGCAACCGGAGTCGAACTCTGGATCGCCGACGACGGGGAGGTTCTCTGCCGGGGTGGCAACAACTTCGTCGGGTATCTCGGCCAGCCCGAGAAGACGGCCGAGACGCTCGACGACGACGGCTGGGTGCACACCGGCGACATCGGTGTGCTCGACGACGACGGCTATCTGAAGATCATCGACCGCAAGAAGGAACTGATCATCACCGCCGGCGGCAAGAACGTCAGCCCGGCCAACCTCGAAGCTGAGTTGAAGATGATCCCGTTGGTCGGCCAGGCATGCGCGATCGGCGAGAAGCGCCCGTTCATGACCGCGCTCGTCGTGCTCGATCCGGATGCGTCAGCGGGGTGGGCTCGCGCCCACGGCCTCGAGGGAGATGCCGCCGCGATGTCATCGCTCGCCGAGAACCCCGACGTAGTCGCCGAGATCGACGCCGGACTCGCCGAGGTGATGTCCGGCTTCAACAATGCCGAGGCCGTCAAGAAGGTCAAAGTGCTCGGCGAGGAGTGGCTGCCCGACTCGGAGCTGTTGACCCCGACATCGAAGCTCAAGCGGCGCGGAATCCTCGCCAAGTTCGCCGACGAGATCGAGGCGCTCTACGCCAAGTAGCAACCCATCCATTCCGTTTGCGGCGCGAATTTCGTGGGTCGGGTCACCCGATTCGCGCCGCAAACGGGGTGTTGACACCCGCAGTCTCAGCCTGACATGAGGCGATAGCCGACGCCGCGCGACGTGACGATCAGGTTCGGCTCGTCGGGGTGATCCTCGATCTTCAGACGCAGCCGGCGCACGTGGGCGTCGACCAGGCGAGAGTCTCCGAGGTACTCGTACCCCCACACCCGCTCCAGCAGTTGATCGCGCGAGAGCACCGCGCCGGCGTGGTCGGCAAGTTCACACATCAGTCGGAACTCCGTCTTGGTGAGATTGACTTCGACGCCGCCCTTGAGAACGATGCCCTGCTCCCGACGAACCTCGACATCGCCGAAGCGCGATGCCGACGGTGTCGTTGCTCTGCCCTGCAGCGCCATTCGCCGCAACGATGCCCTGATGCGGGCGGCCAGTTCCTTGGGCACCACCGGTTTGGTCACGTAGTCGTCGGCGCCGGCCTCGAGGCCCGCCACCATGTCGTGGGTGTCGGTCTGCGCGGTGATCATGATGATCGGCACGATGCTCTCTGCGCGCAGCGCCCGGCAGACGTCGAAGCCCGACATGTCGGGCAGCCGTAAATCGAGCAGCACCAGATCGGGTGGTGCCGCACGGAATGCCGACAGTCCGGCCGCGCCGTCTGCCGCCCCACGCACCACGTAGCCCTCGTCCTCCAACGCCATCGACAACGCGAGCCGGATCCCGTCGTCGTCCTCGATGAACAGCAGCGATTCCATGGGTGGCACCAGTGTGACGCCACGGATCGCACCTCGCGGCACTTTGTTACCGAAATCGCACACTTCCCGCAACCGACCGTCACACAAGGGCACCATCATCATGACTGTTCACGCTGCCCCGGTGGGGTGCCTACCTCCCCCTGGTACCTCACCGGCAGCGGGTGAACAGCGAGTGGGGACTCGCCCCCATGTGCCACGCGCCAACCTGGCACACTCTCTCGGTGGCTCGGCGTCGAACACTTCGTCTTCGGACACGCGTCACGCTCTTCTTCGCCCTGATTGCACTGCTCGCAGGAGTCGTGCTCATCGGCGTCACCTACGGGCTCACGCGCAGCAACCTCCTCGACGACGACGTCGCATTCGCCCAACAGCAGTCGATGGTCAACGCCGACCTGGTGCGATCGCAGCTGACCAGCGACCCCGATGAGATCGGCGCCTTCTTCGAGAACGAGCTGCGAACCGAGCAGGGAGGCTTCGCCGTGTTGAACTCGGTTCGGCCCGGCGGCGACACCTCCTCGACGGACTTGCGCCATCCGCTGACCGACTTCCCCGACCCACTCGTCGACTCCGTCCGGGCCCGGCGGTCGGCCGTTCAGAACGCCACGATCGACGGATCCGACTACATCACCGTCGGTGTCTACATCGCCGAATACGACACCGGCTACTTCGAAGCCTTCCCTCTCGCCGACACCGAGTCGACCCTGCGCGGCATCCTCACTGCACTGCTGCTCGGTGCACTCGGAACGCTGGTGCTCGCCAGCCTGTTCGGGCTGGCAACCAGCCGCCGACTGCTTCGCCCGCTCAGCCAGGTCGCCGACGCGGCCGAGGAGATCGCGTCCGGCGGACTCGACACCCGGCTCGCGCCGGAATCCGACCCCGACCTCGACCGCCTCGCCGGCTCGTTCAACGAGATGGCCGACGCCGTGCAGACCCGCATCGAGCGCGAAGCGCGGTTTGCGTCCGACGTCAGCCACGAACTGCGCTCGCCGATCACCGCGCTCGCAGCAGCGGTCGAAGTTCTCGACGCCCGCCGCGAAGACATCCCCGAACGCACGCAGCAGGCGCTCGATGTCGTCGTCAGCCAGGTGCGGAGATTCGACAGCATGGTGATCGACCTCTTGGAACTCGCGCGACTCGACGCCGGAGCAACCGACTTGAACATCGAGGAACTCCGCCTCACCGACCTCACGCGCCGCGTCGCTGCTCGCTTCGGCGAGCCCGATCTCCCGATCGTCGTCGCAGTCGACACGCCGGCCGAGGTCGCGCTCGACAAGGTTCGATTCGAACGTATTCTCGGCAACTTGATCGACAACGCTCGTAACCACGGCGGGGGAGCGATACGGCTCGAGCTCGCACCTGCTGCCGACGCCCGATTCCGCCTCGCGGTCGAAGACGGTGGGCCAGGCGTCGCGCACGGCGAACGCGACCGGATCTTCGAACGATTCGCGCGCGGCAGCGCCGCTCGCCATCGCATCGGCACCGGGCTCGGGCTGGCTCTCGTCGCAGAACACACCGCAGCGATGGGCGGCTCGGCGTGGGTCGAGGATCGCCTCGGCGGCGGAGCCCGTTTCGTCGTCGAACTCCCCATTCGCGTCGTCGATCATCGATCGTCCGGGCCGGCCCGATGAGTACCAGGCGCGCGCGTGTGGTCGTGCTGGTGGCGATCGCCATGACATCGTGCGGCGTACCGACCGGAGACGACACGTTCAGCGAGATCCCGCCAGGCGAGGTCCAGTTCGGCCTGAATGCCACCTCGACCACCACGAGCACCACCTCGACCACGACCACCACGACGCCAGCGGTGCCAGAGACCACCGTGTTGGCGTCCACGACCACGATCCGCTTCGAGCCGGTGCAGATCTACTACCTGGCGCGGGGCCGACTCCAGCCGGTAACGGTCGACCTGTCGCCGGATCCGTCACCTGAGCAGGTCGCCGACGTCCTGGAAGACGGCCCACCGCCCGACATCGCTCTCGGCACGCTCATCGAGGACGGTCTCATCGTGAGCGCGATCGTGGAACGCGGCGGGCTCACCGTCGACCTCGATCCCGGCATCTTCGACCGGATCGCCAGCACCCAACAGACCGAGGCAATCGCCCAGATCGTCCTGACACTGCTCGGCAGCCAACGCGGCGTCGGCCTGGTCTCCTTCACTCTCGGCGGCGAGACGATCGCCGTGCGCACGGGCGACGGGCAGCTCTCGGACCCTGGCGAACCGTTGGCGATCGACGATTACGTCAACCTGCTCGGCACCCCGCGTACGACGTCGGCGGACACCTCCGTACCGTCGTCGCTCGCTCAGTAGCCGAGCCTGGTCACCCGTTCGGGTTTGCGCTGCCAGTCCTTGTCGACCTTGACGCGCAGTTCCAGGTACACCCCTTCGGGGAGTTGGGCTCTGGCCCGTTCGCCCGCCCGCTTGAGGATCTCACCGCCCTTGCCGATGACCATCCCTTTCTGGCTGTCGCGCTCGACGATGATGTCGACGCGAATGCGCGGCCATTCCCACTCGACGACCTGAGTTGCGATCGAATAGGGCAGTTCGTCGCGTGTCACGGCGAGCAACTGCTCTCTGACCAGTTCGGCGACCCAACGTTCCTCGGGAAGATCCGACACCTCGTCGTCGGGGAAATACCGCGGGCCCACCGGAACCCGGTCGGTGAGGTACGACAGCAGCGCGCCGATGCCATCTCCGCTCACCGCGGAGACCGGGAAGTACTCGCGAGCTCCGAGGTCGCTGGAGGCGGTGAGCATCTTGAGTACCTGCTGACGGCTGGCAATGTCGGTCTTGTTGACGATGACGATCGAATTGGTGATGTCGATGCGGTCCGCCACCCAACGGTCACCCGAACCGAAGGGGGCCGTGGCATCGAGCACGAGACACGAGACGTCGACATCGCCGACACTGTCGAGCGCAGTCGCGTTGACTCGTTCGCCGAGCGCCGTCACCGGCTTGTGCAGGCCGGGAGTATCGACGAACACGAGCTGGCTCGTCGGCCGGGTGAGGACGCCCATGATGCGATGCCGTGTGGTCTGAGGTTTGTCCGACACGATGCTGATCTTGCGACCGCAGATCGCGTTCACGAGTGACGACTTACCCACATTGGGGCGCCCGACGAAGGTCACGAAGCCGGATCGGAAACCACTGTCGGACACGTCGGATCCGTCGGTTTCGTCGCTCATCGACCCAGTTTGCCAAGCTCGTGGCCATGACCCGCACGATCAATGGAATCGACGAACTCAAGACCCTCGTGGGCGAGCACCTCGGGTACTCGCCGTACGTGGAGATCACCCAGCAGCAGGTGGACACCTTCGCCGATGCGACCGGTGACCACCAGTGGATCCATGTCGACCCCGAACGAGCCAAGGCCGGCCCGTTCGGTGGCCCGATCGCCCACGGCTACCTCACCTTGTCGTTGGGCCCGATGCTCTCGCCGCAGATCTTCATCGTCACCGGCATCTCGATGGGCGTGAACTACGGCGCCGGAAAGATCCGCTTCCCGTCGCCGGTACCGGTCGGTTCGCAGTTGCGCCTCGGCGCAACCCTCGTGTCGGTCGACGATGTCGCCGGGGGCGCTCAGGTCACGATGGAGTTCGTGTTCGAGGTGGAGGGCGCGGCGAAGCCGTCGTGCGTCGCCGAGGTCATCTTCCGCTACTACGCCTGAGCGAGTCGACGATCAGCGAGGCCCGCGCCGAGTGCCCGGCGTTGGTTACGTGCACGGCGTCGACGAACCATTCGCGATGCCCTTCGGCGAGCGCATACCAGTCGATCACCGTGAAGCGCGCGTCCGACGCATCGCGCTGTGCCAGCGCGGTGTTGAACGTCTGTGTGGCGGCTGGGTAGTCGACCGTCGACCCCTCGACGGCGTGGAAGTCGACGTTGACCCACCACACTCGTGCGGGCGTCGGGATCTCGGCCATCATCTCGGAGATCGCGGCCTTCGACTTCGCGGAAGTGGTGACACCGTTGCTGAGGTCGTTGGTACCGAGCGCCACCACCCAACAGTCGGCCTCGCCATTGGTCGCCCTGATGGTGCGAGCGGCGATCACCCCGCTCAACAACCCAGGAGCTGTGGCGGAGACCCGTCGGCCGTTGACTCCGTCGACGATGTTCTCGACATCGATGGCGGTGAGTTGGCTCCGTATCTTCGCGGCACTACCGATCGTGAGTGAGTCGCCGACGATCCAGACACGTCTGCACGCAGATCCGAGCCGAATTGCCTGCTCCTTCGCAGTGGCCCCGGACGATCCGATGGTGCCGACGCCCGCCTGCGTGACCAGCGGCATGACGACGGCCAACGCGACGGCGATCGATGCGAGTGCGAGACGTGGTCGCGACAACTTCTTCACGCCGACAAGTATCGACGCTGCCAGCGCCCGAGATGAGCCAGGCCGTCGATTTGTGACCGATGGCGCATGCACCGTACGTTCGCCGTGGTGGACGACGACGGGGAGTTCGAGCACGCGGTCGCCGCACACCCCGAGTTCAGCCTGGCCGAGGTCCACGAGGCCATCGCTGCCACTCGACCCGACGCGGACTGCCTGGTGTTTCGTGATCGCCGATTCTCCTGGGCGGAGATCACCGAGCGCACCCGTCGGCTGGCGAACCACTTCCACGACCGCGGTCTCGGGCTCCACACCGAGCGCTCCGCTCTCGCCGGCCACGAGAGCGGTCAGGATCATCTGGCGATCTATCTCCACAACGGCAACGAGTACCTCGAGTCGATGCTCGGTGCGCTCAAGGCGCGTGTGGCGTCGCTCAACGTCAACTACCGCTACGTCGCCGAGGAGTTGTTGTACCTCCTGAACGACTCCGATACGCGAGCGGTGGTGATCCACTCGGTGTTCACCCCGACACTCGCCGAAGTCCTCCCCCGCCTCACGAACCTCGACGTGATCCTTCAGGTTCCCGACGAATCAGGTCTCCCGCTGATGCCGGGGGCCATCTGGTACGAGGAGGCACTTGCGGCCGCGTCGCCGCAACGCCCGACGGTCCGGTGGAGCCCCGACGACCTCTACCTGCTGTACACCGGCGGAACGACCGGCATGCCCAAGGGCGTGATGTGGCGCAACGGCGACGCCATGGTCGAGTGTTTCGGTGGGTCGAAGACCGCGACCTCGATCGACGAATTCGTCGCCGCCGCCAGCGCCGGCAACAAGGCACTGCTCGCTCCACCCTTCATGCACGGTGCCGGGCACTGGATGAGCTTTCTCACGTGGCTGGGCGGTGGGACCGTGTTCGTGCAATCGATCACCGACCGGCTCGACCCCGCCGACATCTGGTCGCTGGTCGAACGGGAGCAGATCAACTTCCTGCTCATCGTGGGAGATGCGTTCGCACGCCCGCTGCTCGACGAACTCGACCGACCCACCTCCGGCCATCCGTACGACCTGTCGTCACTGAACGTCCTGCTGTCCGGCGGAGCCTCGCTGTCGGCGAACCTGAAGGATGAGTTTCTCGCCCACCTGCCCACGGTGATGATCGTCGACGGTCTGGGGTCATCGGAGGCGGGCGGCCAGGTGAGCAAGGTGTCGGTGAATGGCGGCGCGACCACCGGCACCTTCGAGATCGCGCCTGGCAACGTGGTGCTCTCGGCCGACCTCGACCGAGTTCTCGGCGCCGGCGATCCGGAGATCGGATGGCTGGCCAAACGGGGTCGACTGGCGCTCGGATACCTCGGCGACGCCGCCAAGACCGCCCGAACGTACCCGGTGGTCGACGGCGTGCGGTACGCCATCCCTGGCGATCGTGCCCGACTGCTCGACGGCGGCATCGTCGAGTTGCACGGTCGTGACTCGGTCACGATCAACTCCGGCGGCGAGAAGATCTTCGCCGAGGAGGTCGAGGCGGCCATCAAATCTCACCCCGGCGTCTACGACTGTGTCGTTGCCGGTCGACCGAGTGAACGTTGGGGAAACGAGGTCGTGGCGATCGTGCGGATCCGCGACGGTCACGACGTCGACGATGCAGCGCTGCTCGACGCCGCGTCGCGCCACATCGCCCGGTACAAGCTGCCCAAGGAGATCCGCTACGTCGACGAGATCGTCAGATC
>JBGTEH010000014.1:0-6061 GCA_041747915.1 Ilumatobacteraceae bacterium | reverse complement strand
CTGACCGCCAGCGCGGCGACACCGCGGCGGCGTACGGCATCTCGCAGCCGGCGCGCCACCCACACACCAGCGGCCGTGGCAGGGTCGTCGTCGACGTGGAGTTCCATCAGTCCACCGTAGGGCCACTCACAATCGCTGGTGCCACCGCCGCCATCACTCCGTAGCTTGAGGATCGATGTCCACTCCGGCGAGCGCCGCGACCACAACCGACGACACCGCCTCCCGACACACCGGAGGCAGAACTGCACGTCGGGGAGTGCAACTCGCCGTTGCCGCGTACCTGATGTGGGGGCTGCTCACCATCTACTGGAAGCAACTCACGTCGTTCGACGCGTTCGAACTCATCGCCTGGCGGATGATGTGCGCCGGAATCGTGATGGCCGTCATCGTCACCGTTCGGCGCACCTGGCCGACCATCGTGGCCGCGCTGCGCAATGGTGCCGTCGCTCGGCGACTCACGGTGTCGGCGCTCCTGCTCACCGTCAACTGGGGTTGCTACGTGTGGGCGGTGACCAACGATCGCATCATCGAAACCGCACTCGGCTACTTCATCGCGCCACTCGCCACGATGGCCATCGGTGTGTACGTGTTCGGTGAGCGACCGACACCCGCCCAACGAGTTGCGTTCGGCTGCGCCGCAGTGGCGGTGGTGATCCTGACCCTGTCGTACGGTCGGCCGCCGTGGATCGCGCTCGCGATCGCGGCCACGTGGAGCCTGTACGGGCTCACCAAGCGTCAGGTGCCCCTCGGAGCCGTCGACAGTCTCGCGGGCGAGACGTTCGTGTTGTTCGTGCCCGCCGTCGTCGCAGTCATCTGGTTCTCCACGCGCGCGGACAGCGTGGCCCAGACAGCGTCTCCGCGCGACCTGATCCTCGTCGCTGGCACCGGCCTGATCACTGCGGTCCCACTCATGCTCTTCGCGGCCGCCGCGAAGTCGGTGCCGTTCACACTGCTCGGGCCGCTGAATCTCCTCGTGCCGGTCATCAACTTCGGCCTCGGATGGTTGATCTACGACGAACCGATGCCGGCCGATCGCCTGGTCGGGTTCGCGTTCGTGTGGGTCGCACTCGGCGTGGTCATGTGGGACGGCATCGCCGGGCACCGGCAGGCCGCAGCAGCCGCAGTCGCGGTGTGAGCGCGGTGAGGTACGGTCATCCCATGCCCGCGCGCGGTCGGATGGTCGGCACGATCGTGATTGTCGGCGCAGGTGCGCTCACGATCGCCGGTTGCTTCACCTCGACGGCCGACTATCGCCGTGACGCCGAGACGTTCATCGTCGAAGACACCGGAATCGCAGAATCGCTCGGCGCCCGCATGATCTCGGCGACCTGCGATGAGCCCGTCGACCAGGAGGTCGACACGACGTTCTCGTGCGAAGCGACCGACGAGAACGGTGGGACCGTCGCCTTCGAGGTCACCATCACGGAGTCCAACCGGTTCGTGGTGAGCGTGTCGCCGACCTCCTGACGCTGGCGTGGCAACATGGCCGTGCGGTGCACCGTGCGCCGGACGACCTACGGAGGATGCAACCGATGAACAAGACGATCGGAATCACGATCGGCCTCGTGGCGCTCGCGCTCGCCGGATGCGGCAGCGAGGGCGACGCCGGTGGGGGTGGTGAGGGTGGGTCGCAGTTGTCAGGACCGCAGGCCGCAGCGGCCGAATCGGCGATGGAGTCGGCCGCAGAGGACGGCGTCACCCTCGACGAGGGGTGCGTCGAGGATGTGGCGGCGCAGTTGTCCGATGCCGACGCCGAACTCGCCGCTGACGACGCCGACGCCGAGCTGAGTGCCGCCGGGGAATCGCTCGGGCTCGAGCTGATGAAGTGCGCCGACGACGACGAGATCATCGAACTCTTCATCGCCAGCATCGTCGAAGACAGCGGCGTCGACGAGGACTGCGCTCGCGACGCACTCGGTGAGATCGACATCGCTGAAATCATCGCCAGCGCACAGCCCGGCAGCGAGCCACCGGCCGACCTCGTCGAAGCACTCATCCCGTGCTTCGAGCCCGAGGGCTGACCGTCACAGGCGGCGACGACACGTAAGAAGCTGGTGAAGGTCGGCGGCACCGCGATCGGTGCACGACCGTGTCGCCGTAGCATCGCCTCATGGCATCGGGTCGCTTCGTCGCTGTCGTGGCTTCGGCCGCGATCGTGCTGGCGGCCTGCGGGATCGAGCCGGCGGTCGTTGCGCAGCGCGCCGATCAACTCGGATTCGAGCCGACGGTGATCGATCCGCCGTCACCCCCCACCGCCGCAACACCCGACGATCCGGTGTCACCCGACGACCCTGCGACACCGGACGACCCCGTCGTGACGACCCCGGAGCCCGCTCCGACGGTCAGTGTGCCAGCCGACGCCGAGGCCATCGACTTCGGCCCGAACAAGCCGGCCAACGACTACGACGACTTCCTCTTGGCGGTGATCACCGACCTCGAGTTGTTCTGGTCGCAGAAGTACCCGGCGATCTACGGCGACCCCTTCGAGCCGCTCGCCGGCAAGGTGTACGCCGCGTACCCCGGCCGCCCCGACGACATCCCGGGATGCGGCGCGCCGTCGACGACCTACGAGGAGGTGCAGCAGTACGTGGCCTTCTACTGCGGCGTCGGCGACTTCATGGTCTACGACGACAGTGGCGACGGCATGCTCGCCGAACTGGCACGTGAGTACGGAGCCAGCACGATCGGCACGGTGCTCGCCCACGAGTTCGGCCACGCCATCCAGCTGCGCGCCGGAAATCTCGACCGAAACCTGGCCACGATCCTCACCGAGCAGCAGTCGGACTGCTTCGCCGGAGCGTGGACGGCACGGGTCGCGCAGGGCGATTCGCCCATCGTGCGCTACAGCGACGGCGACGTGACGGCCGGACTGATCGCCATGACCAAGGTGAGCGATCCGGTCGGCATCGATCAGTTCACCGAGGGCGGCCACGGGTCGGGCTTCGATCGTGTCGGCGCCTTCCAGGTCGGCTTCAACGAAGGAGCTGAACGGTGCGCCGAAGTTCTCGACGAACCGCTCCCGCTCGTGCCGAACCGCTTCACGAGCTTCGACGACCGGTCCAGTGGCGGCAACGCTCCGTTCGGGTACACCGAGGACGAACTCCTCGGCTTCCTCCCCAACGACCTCAACCTCTACTGGGATCAGGAACTCGCCGACGACATCCCTGCGATGGGTCCGTTGCGGCTCTCCGTGGTGAGTTCCACCAGCGGAGCATCGTGCGCCGACCTGCGGGGGGATCTCTCCAGCGGCACGGCGCTGTGCGCGTCGACCGGCGAGGTCGTGGTGAACGAGTCGGCCGCGTTCGACCTGTACAACTCACTCGGTGACTTCTCGATCGGGTACCTGTTGGGTTCGGCGTGGAGCGAAGCGGTCCAGCAGTCGCTCGGTTCTGCCCTCACGGGCGAAGCAAGGGCGCTGGTGAACGACTGCCTCACCGGGGGCTGGGTCCAGACCGTGATCCTCGTCGACACTCCGGCGGGCCCCGCCCTCCCTCGGCCGCGCGCCGAAGGGCGCATCTCGAGGGTGTCGGCCGGCGACCTCGACGAGGCGATCCAAGCCCTGTTGTTGACGGCCGATCTCGGCAGCGATGACAACGTCGTCGGCAGCGCCTTCGAGAAGATCGAGGCGCTGCGAACCGGTGTCATCTCCGGCACCGCCGCGTGCCTTGCTCAGCTCTGATTCATCGCCGTCGAGCTGCGGTCAGCCACGATTCGATCAGGCCCGCCAACTCCACCGGTCGGTCACCCTGGACGCTGTGGCCGGCTCCGTCGACCACCTCGACCACCAGATCGGGTTGCCGACGGCGGGCCTCGGCGACGTCGTCGTCGTCGACCACGGGTGACAGCGAACCGCGCACCAGCATCATCGGGCACTCGATCGAACCGAAATCGTCCCACCGCGATGCTGGCGGACCTGACGTCGGTTCCGGTGCATTCACGTTCACCCGAGCCCGGCTCCCGCGGTCATAGCGCCACTCCCACGAACCGTCCTCGAGCTCGCGGGCGTTGTGCAGGATCCCACGCCGCAGCGACGACTCCGACCGCGTCGGGTTGAACTCCATCGTGCGGGCGAGCAGTTCGTCGAAACCTCCGAACGACTGCGGGCCGTCGACGAAGTCGGTGATCGCCTTCGTCTTCTCGGCATTCACTCCGGGGGTGATGTCGATCATTGCCAACGACGACACCAGCGCGGGATGGCGAACCGCGAGTTCCATGGCCGTCATCCCGCCGAGCGACATGCCCACGACGATGCGGGCGGTCGGTGCGCGTTCGGTGATCACGACGGCGAGATCATCAGCCATGTTCATCGGGCTGTACGCGCCGTCGGCACGCCAGCCCGAGTGGCCGTGGCCAGGCAGGTCGATCGCCAGGGCGGTCCGACCCAAACAGAGCGCAACGGTGTCCCAGGTGTGCGCATTCTGGGCGCCGCCATGGAGGAAGATCACTTCGGGTGGAGCACTCCCCCACACCAGCGCGCTGACCTCACGCCCGTCGGCGACAGCGACTGCGACCCGCTGGACGTGCGGCACCTCGGTGATGTCGAGCGCGAACTCGGCGATGTTCTCGTGAAAGAGACCGAACTCGTCGTAGTCGCGCACGGCGCTCACGTTGTCATGTTCGGCCCGCTGGAACCAACGCGAAGCGCTGCGCCGTCGCTCAGGGCGCAGCGGCAGGCAGCGGCGCAACCGTCGTGGTGGCGGTCGTCGTCGCCGGCGGAGTCGTCGTCGCCGGCGGCGTGGTGGTGGTGGCGGGCGGCACCGTCGTCGAGGGCGGCACCAATGTTGTCGAGGTCGTCGATGTGGTCGTGGTCGACGTGGTGGTGGTCGAGTAGTCGGGGTCGATGCGGTTGAAGTACGGCTTCTGGGCGCCGTATGCCTCGGGCTCCTTGACGCCGTCGAACACGAACACCTGGTCGCCGATCGCCACGAGATCTTGGAACGTCGGCGACAGGGCGAGCGGGATGCGGATACAACCATGCGACGCCGGACTCAGCGGGACGTTCAGCGCACCGTGTACTGCGATGCCGTAATTGAAGTAGACCGGGTCCCACATGCCGCCCAGCGAACTCTGACGAACGCCCTCGACCATTCGCTTGTAGTTGAACACTCCGCCGGGGGTGAACGAGCGGCCGCACTCGCCGCGCACGAGCGGTTCGTCGCTCGGGTTGTTGAATTCACCGGGGCTGATGGTGACTTCTTCGCACCAGTCCTCGTTGTCGCCACTGGACATGTGGCTGATCATCACCGGCACGTTGTTCTCGTACACAGCGATCACCTGCTCGGGGAGGTAGATCTCGGTGTGGGTCTGCGTCGAGTTGCTCCGCCGAGGTTGGATCACGAAGGGATCCTGCATCGCGGTCCACATGTCGGGCGACACCTGGCCACTCGATTCGTCCGACGGCACGGCGAGCACGAGCTTCTCGTACGCCCACACCGAGCGCCGCGTCTCGTCGCCGTAGTAGCCGTCGACCGGGCCCGGCCAGAACCCGAGGTCGGTCAGACGTTGCTGGACCTGTGCCACGTCGTCGCCCGCCATGCCCTTCGAGAGTGTTCGGGCGAGCACCGACTTGGTCACGGGCGAACTGGTCTCGACGGTCTCGATCACGTCGACCGACGCGGGAACCGAACCCTCGAACACCACCGCTTCGGCTGTGGCTGTCGGCGCCGCCTCATCGCTGCCACCACCGAGTGCCACACCGGCGAAAACGACGACCGCGAGCAGGCCAGCGGCCGCCGCGGCGGGCATCCATTTGCGGGCTTCGGGAGAGAGGAGAGGTCGGTCGTTCACGATTCGGGGCGCGGTATCAGGGGTCCGACCGGCAGCGGATGCGCACAGGCTACCAACGCCACGAGCGCTGCCGACCGCGGGTTCGCAACGATTCGGTCACCGCGCATCAGCGTCCGTTCGACGAGCGTCAGCGCCCGTTCGACGAGCGTCAGCGACGTTCGACGACCGCTTCGATGTCCTCGAGATCGCCGCGCAACTCCCACATCTCCCTCAGGATCGTGGTGATCACCGAGGGAGAGCTGAGCGTCGAGACGCCCCGAGTACGCGGGAAGTA
>JBGTEH010000013.1:0-15662 GCA_041747915.1 Ilumatobacteraceae bacterium | reverse complement strand
GACGTGAAACGATCGCCCGTCAGCTGCATTCCGTCGCCCGAATCGCCCGCGAATCGCACGATCAGATGGTCGAGTACATGATCGTCGTCGGTTCCCGAACGGTCGATCGTGTCCGTCATGTTGTCTCCCCCCAAGGGATGTCTGAGCCCCGGCGCCGTTGCCGGGCCCTCCGGCCTCCACCGTAGCGGTGCCGCGGTCCGGGAATCGGGACGGCGGCAGGTGTTTCTTCGGGATTTCGCTGTCCCGCCGTGGAAGGATCGGCGGATGTCACGTCGGCTGATCGGGGGAGTGGTGATCGCCACAGCGACGACGGTGTCGCTTACCCTGTCGCTCACCCTGTCGCTCACCCTGTCGGCGTGCACGACCAACAACGAACCCGACGATCCGCCAGGGCTCGAGCGCATCGACGGGCCGGCGCAGGTGGATCCGTCGTTCGATCCGTTCGCCACGACGACGCCGCAGGGGACCGGAGGCTGACGCGGGTAAGGTCGGCGACCGTCATGGCGTCGCTCCGTTTCAGCTTCGGCACCATGGGCTCGGGCAAGAGCACCGTGGCGCTGCAGATCCATCACAACCTGTCGAGTCGGCAGCTCTACGGGCTGTTGCTCACGACGCTCGACCGTGAGGGCCGCCAGGTCACCAGTCGCCTCGGCGTCGCAGCGCCGGCGATCGAGGTGTCACCGGACCTCGATTTGCACTCCCTGGCAGTGAAGTACTGGCCGATCCACTACATGATCTGCGACGAGGTGCAGTTCTACACCGTCGAGCAGTGCGACCAGTTGGCCAGAGTCGTGGATGAACTCGACATCGACGTGTATGCGTTCGGCCTGCTGACCGACTTCCGCGGTCGCCTGTTCGAGGGGACACAGCGGATGCTGGAGATCGCCGATGAACACACGCCCCTCCAGGTGGAGGCGCGCTGCTGGTGCGGCGCGCGGGCCACGCACAACGCTCGTGTGGTCAACGGCGACGTGGTGTACGAGGGCGACACGGTGATGGTCGGCGACACCAACGTCAACGAGGCCCCGCTGTTCGGCGATTCCGTGCGCTACGAACTGCTCTGCCGCCTGCACTTCCGCGCCGGCGACCTCGGCACCTGAAACGCTGGGGTCTGACCCCAGCGTTTCATCAGGCGGCGATTCGTCAGGTGCGGGCGAGTTCGTATGATTCGGTGAGGAGGGCGAGGAGTGCCTCGTCGACGTCGTCGGGCGAGGTGACGTTGGCGATGTGCCAATAGCGGTTCGAGTAGTTCACGACCTTGCGGGTGATCGTTGGATGACTGGCTCGGCGCTCGAGAAAGAACGACAGCGTCACCCACTTCTGCATCGGGCGCAGCTCAGCGAACTTCCGGGGGTTCTTGAAGAAGATGCCGACCGACACGACATCGGCGTGCAGCGGCCCGAGCGTTCGGAGGTGGGCGTTCACCACGTCGTAGATCGGGCGTTCGTGCGACGGCCCTGTCGAGAAGTACTCCTCGACGGACAGGCCCGGCGCGCAATCGTGGCCCTGGCGAGTACGGGCGAAGAATCGTCCGCACTCGGGACACGTCCAGCCCGCCGATGTGCTCATCGAACCGACTCGATCTCGACGATCTGCGAGGGGAGGCCGCGCGAGATGGGCCGCCTCACGCCGAAGTTGGCTGCCAACTGTGCTTCGACGTCCGTCATTCGCGCCCTCTGATCGTCCGCTCGTCGACCTCTGCGTTCGCCGACCTCGTTACTGCACCGCGTAGATGTCGTAGACCACCCCGGTGGGGTTCGACCGGCCGATTCCGACGCCCAGCGCGTTGTTCAACCATGCATAGCGCGGGTCGGCGGTCTGGAACATGGGTGCCGTGCGGATGTCGAACATCCCGTCACCGATCGGAGTGCCGATGCCGGCGTAGGCGATGAAGATGTCGGCGCCGTCGTCGGTGCGCAGGTTGAGGCGCACGTCGAGCAGCAGCGTGCCGTCGGACCGCACGAGCGGCCAGTCGCCTCCTGCAACTCCGGTGACTGCCTCGGCGTTGATCTTCGGTCCGACGAGCGTTGCTTCGGTGACGGTGACGGTCACACGGGTTCCGGTCGTTCCGGCAACGACGACAGGGGTCACGGCTTGGGTCGTGGCGGTCAGCGTGCCGATGAACTCGACGGCGATGGTGGTGCGATCAGCTGAATCACTGGTGGTGTCTGGCATCGACGAACCGTACCGCACCCATCCGATCTTCCAGTCGGTCGTCCGAACTTCGCAATAGCGATGAGATTCCGGTGCACCTGTCGCACCGGAATCTCATCGCTCGATCGAATCTCGCGCCACCGGTCGGGATGGTCAGCGTGCGAGGCGATCGGCGGTGCGGCAGATGACGGCGAGGCCGGCCGCGAGCGAGATGCCGCCCATGCGCAGGAGAACGCCGTCGACATCGCTCGGGCCGGGTTCATCGCGAACGAGGATGCTCACGACCGCGACGACACCGATCGCGACCATGGTGATGGCAACGGCCGCAGCGAGTCGGAGCAACGTGCTCAGCCAGGGGCCACGATCGGCCCCGGCGAGCCACGTGACGAAGGCGGCCAGGAACACCGCCGGCGCGAGCACGACGAGGTTGGGCGGCAGCATCAGAAAGCTCAGGACCTCGATGCGCTGATCCCACACGCTGGCGAACGGTTGCTCTCCGACGTCGCGAACCCGCTGAAACTGAAAGGCGATGAAGCCGAACGAGCCCCCGAGAAGGAGCCATCCGGCCAGCGTGAGGTTGCCGACGAGAACGGTGCGACGGTCGGGCGTCAGCTCAGTCCCAGGCACACTGCAGCCGCTTGATGCCGTTGATGAATGCGCTCTGGAGGTAGGCCGGCTCGCCGGTGGTTCGCAACGACGGGAGCCGCTCGGCGATGACTTCGAACATCACGGTGATCTCGCGTCGGGCGAGGTTGGCGCCGAGGCAGAAGTGGGGGCCACCCGCACCGAAGCCGATCTGGGCAGGGTGAGGTTCGCGGGTCACGTCGAAGCTGAAGGGGTCCGCGAACGCTCGCTCGTCGCGATTGCCAGAGTTGTACCACATCACCAGCTTGTCGCCGGCCTTGATCGCCTGACCACCCACTTCGGTGTCGTCCGTGGCGGTGCGGCGGAAATGGACGACCGGCGTGGCCCACCGGACGATCTCCTCGACGGCCGTCTTCGAGTGAGCGCCGAAGTCGCCGAACCAGATGTCGCGTTGGTCCGGGAATTCGGTCAGCGCCTTCATGCCGTGACTGATGGCGTTGCGGGTCGTCTCGTTGCCCGCCACCACGAGCAGGATGAAGAACGAACCGAATTCCTGCGCCGTCAACTGTTCACCGTCGACCTCCGCCGCCATCATCAGGCTCGTGATGTCGTCTCGGGGGGTCGCTTTACGGTCCTCGCCCAACGCCTGGGCGTACATGAACATCTCGAGCGACTGCGCGATCAGATCGTCGTACGACGTCACGAAGTCGGGGTCGCCACCGCCGAGGATCGTGTTGGTCCACTTGAAGATTTTGGCGTAATCGTCGGACGGGATGCCCATCATGTCGCAGATGATCTCCAGCGGCATGGCGGCCGCGACGTGCTCCACGAAGTCGCATGTCTTGTCGGGGAAGTCGGTGAGCAGCCGATCGATGATCTCGTTCGCTTTCGTCCGCACGACGTCCTCGACGGCCGTGATCTCCTTGGGCGTGAAGCCCTTCGACACGATCGAGCGGAGTCGGAAGTGCTTCGGATCGTCCATGTTGATCATCGAGCCGAAGAACTCGTTCATCTCCTGGGGGAGATCGCCGATGTTCGAGCCCTGGCCGGAGCAGAAGAGCTTCGCATTGCGGCTGACCTGCCAGATGTCGTCGTGGCGTGTGAGCGCCCAATAGCCCGGACCTTTCGGGAACGGCAGGTCGGGGATCTCGCGTTCGTCGTAGAACACGAGCCCCGGAGTGTCGCGAAGGGTCTTGAAGGCACCCTCTCGAATCGGCCGCGGCGCGAGCCAGAATTCGGGGTCGGACAGGTCGAATTCGTCGAGCGCGACCTGGTCGCATGGGGCGATCGTCGTCATGGGCGCAAGAGTACGAGACCGAGCCCCGATGGGCCTCAGCCGATCGATCCGGAGTCGGAGTTGAGATCACCGTCGATCCGGCGTTGACTGTGCGGATGCTGGAGTTCTCCGAGATCGAACGTCTCCTCGTCGTGACCGCTCACCCCGACGACGTCGACTTCGGGTCTGCAGGGACCATCGCGGCGCTGACCGATGCCGGCGTGGAGGTCGTCTACTGCCTCGTCACCGACGGTCAGGCCGGGGGCTTCGACCATTCGATCCCGCGCAGCGAAATGGCAGCGATCCGGCGGGAGGAGCAGACCAAGGCGGCCGCCGAGGTTGGCGTGACCGACCTGCGATTCCTCGGCTTCATGGATGGCACCGTCGAGGTCACAATGGAATTGCGCCACGACATCAGCCTCGTGATCCGCCAGGTCCGCCCGCAGGTGGTGATCGCCCAATCACCGCTCCGCAACCTTGCGTCCACGTTCGGTTCACATCCCGATCACACCGCGACCGGTGAGGCCACGATGTGCGCGGTCTATCCCGATGCGCGCAACCCTTTCGCGTTTCCGGGCACGCCGTGCTCCGAACTCGAGGATTGGAAGGTGCAGGAGGTGTGGATCCAGGCCGGTCCGATGGGCGGCACCGACGGCCTCGAATCAGTCGATGTGACCGAGCACATGGACCGCAAAATGCGCGCGTTGCGCTGCCACGTGAGCCAGCTCACCGACCCCGACGGGATGGAGCAGCGCATCCGCGAACGCTTCGAACAGATCGCCGTCGAGCGCGGGATGCCCAACGGCCGCAGCGTCGAACTGTTCCGCATCATCGACACCCGCTGACCTACCCGTGTTGCGTTGAGCGATGAGATTCCGGTGCGCCCGGCGTCCCAGAATCTCATCGCCTGGCTCGATCTGCCTCGAGCGATGAGATTCCGGCGCGCATACAGCACCAGAATCTCATCGCCTGGCTCGATCCGGCTCCGAGCCGAAGGTGAGGTGGACGGCGCCGATCAGGGGGCCTCTCGCACCGAGGGCGATGGGGCGCACCGGCACGTCGAGATGCGACTGGATCGCCGGTCCGAAGCGCTCGAACGCCGCCGACAATCCGCCGCCGATCACCACGGCGCCGACGTCGAACTCGGCAATCAACGGCCGGACGAATTCACCGAGCCGGTGGCCGTGATCGAACACGACCTCGGCGTTGATCGAATCGTCGACAGCGTCGCGCAGATCCGCCATCGGCACACCGAGCCGGTCCGCGAGACCTCGTGCGGACAGCACGTCGTCAGAACGTCCACCCCACGGTGTGGAGCGCATCCCGAGGTGCTCGACACCGAAACCCTCGATGGTTTCGACGGGCCACGCGTGGTCGGTGACACAGGTACCCATCCCGGTCCCGAGTGTGATCGTCAGAACGCGGTCGATCCCCGCGCCGGCGCCGGCCAACGCCTCTCCGGTGCCAGCAGATTCGGCGTCGCGAGCGAATCGAATCGGGCGATCACCGATGCTGGTGCGCTCGCGGAGGGCGGTGCGAAGGTCGATGCCGTAGATGTCCTCGAACTTGGCAACGCCGCGCATTCGCGACTTCCCGGCCTCGAGGTCGAACGGTCCGCAGATCGCAATGGCCAACCCGTTCACCGCATCGTCGAGTGCGAGCGCGTGGTCGGCCATCTCGGCGAGCCGAGCGAGAATGGTCTCGGCATCCGACTGTGCCAATGTCGGCAGCGCCGGCCCCAATTCGACGACCGGACCGCCGGCGGGCGCGCCTCGGACCACCCCGGACTTGATCGATGTGCCACCGACATCGAGCCCTGCCACGACCGACCCCATCGCGACCGAACCTACCCCGACGATGAGAGATGAGCGCAGCAGTTGCGCTCATCTCTCATCGCAGGTGGGCCAACCCGGGGTCGGGTGCTGATGGAGGGGACCGCTCGCCGTACCATCGGGCGATGGCGACATTGCTGGCACACATCACGGTTCGAGAGGGCGCCGAGGCCGAGTTCGAGGACGTCGCCCGCAGACTGTACGAGAGCACGCACACCACCGAGACGGGTGTGCGCCACTACGAATACTGGCGCGGCGCCACCGAGCGCACGTACTACACACTGCTGTCGTTCGACGACCACCGCACCTTCATCGCCCACCAGACGAGCGCGCATCACGAAGAGGCATCGCCGGTGATCGGACGTCTGGTCGAGAACCTCCGACTCGAGTGGGTCGACCCGATCGAGGGCGCGAGCGCACTGGCGGCGACAGCGATGCAATCGGCACCCGATGGTGCCGACGCGCTGACCCAGGAGTACACCGAGCGCTTCGCGGCTGTCGTGGCCGACTGGTGGTTGGCGCTGCGGGGCTAATCGACCGGCGGTTCGCGACTCCACAGCACGTCGAAGTCGACAGCGATGTCGAGCACTTGGTACGCCCGCCCCATCCCGACGCAGAAGCCGCACGTGATGGTCAACTCCAGGAGCTCGACGTCGCTGAAGTGCTCGCTCATCCGAGCCCACATCGCATCGTCGATGCCCCGGTGGTCGATCGCATACTGCTCCGCGAACTCGGCCGCAAGGCGCTCGCGGGGAGTGAAGTCAGGATGGTCGTAGTACTGGTGGACGTGCTGGTAGAGCTCGTCGGTCAATCCTTGCTGCATCGCCGATGCAGCTCTGGTGTTCAGTCAAACGTGACACTCGTTGAGCTGGGCGATGCGCATTCGCGCAACTTCGCGTTCGCGTACGGGCAGGCTCGATTGAACGTAGACGGCCTCGCCCATCGCGCCCATGGCCGCGCCGAGATGCGGCGCCATCTGCCAGATGCGCTTCGCTTCGAGACCGTCGCCTTCGGGAACGTCGATTCTGGCCATCAGGTCTCCTTGCGTATCGGGTCGGTGACTGGGGTCGATCCGATGAGGTCGTCGACCCACCGGTGAAACATCTGGTTGCCGGGTTCGTTGCGTCCGAACACGAACTCGGTGTTGGCGCCCGAGGCGAGCGCCGACTGGATGCCGAGGCCCGTCTTGTAGTCCTCTTCGTTGACGACCCATTCGAGGAAGTCGGCTCGCTCGAGCGTGGCGGCTCGCTCTTTTTCGTCGGCGTCCTTGGCGATCACGTGGATCTGGATCGTGCGCGAGCGGTCGGGCGTGGGGCCGGGGATCAACTGGCTGACCATCGCCCCGCGGCCGCCGTTCCCGGCGACCGAGATGTGCGGGAACACGGTGTGCACGAAGCCCACGTGTTTGGCCGGCGTCCACTGATCCGGCGGCACGTCGCGCAACTCCGGGGTGACCCGGCGAGCGAAGGCAACGCGTTGATGGGGCCCCCAGGCGTCCCACGTCATCACGTTGCCCATCACGTCGACCCCAAGCGTGTCGCGGTGCAGGATGTCGAGGTGGTAGCCGTCGACGTAGCCGTCGAAGGCGATCTTCCAGTTCGGTCCCACGAGCACCCGCTCGTCGAGGAGTTCCATGTCGGCGAGGCCGAGCGCATCGAGCGCTCCGTCGTACCCTCCGAGCCATGCGTCGAGGTCGAGCGTTGCTCCGGGTTCGAGAACGGCGAACACCATGCCGCTGCGCTCCTCGCACGGGAGCTCGCGCAGTCCGCGGGTGTCGGTGTCGATGTCGCCGAACTTGCTGCGACCCGACACGCCGACGAGAGCGCCTTCGATGTCGTAGCTCCATGCGTGGTACGGGCAGGTGAAGCGCCGGGCCTGCCCGCAGCCATCGGCGACGACGAGCGCTCCACGATGTCGACAGGCATTGACGAAGGCCTTGACCCCGCCATCGGCCTGGCGGACGGTGAGGACCGGAACTCCGGCAATCTCGATGGAGCGGTACGAGCCGGTGTCGGGGAGATGGGCACTCAGCGCGGCGACCACCGGACCGCGACGGAACAGCACGTCGACTTCGCGCTCCCATCGATCGGCGTCGAGATAGTCCTCGACCGACACGGTGAAGGTGTCGTCGAGCGAGTCGGTCGTGTCCTCGTCGAGGTGGGTGAGCAGTCGTCCGGCGACGTCGTGCCAGTCGTTCTCCCAGACCATGCCCCGACGATCGTGTTCGATCGGTTGGGGGAACCTCCCGTAGGACGGGGCGTCGTGGATGGTCATGCCGGCTCGAGCACCTTGGCCACAGCGACGGGGATCGCGCTCGACACGACCATGCCGGTCACCGGGTCGTGGCCAGCGTCGACGGACACCAGACGGCTGGTGGGCGTCCCGATGTCCCTGACCTTCTCGTCGGTCAGAGACCGTCCACCCCACGAGTGCGCCATCGAGATCACACCGCGCTTGACATCGTCGGCGGGCTCGACCACACCGACCAGCGTGCCCGACGGCGAGGTGATCTCGACGAGGTCGCCGCCGACCATGTCGAGTTCGGCCACGTCATCGGGATGCATGTATGCGGGGTTGGTCGTCCCCTTGCGGGCGAGGCCGGGAAGTTCTGTCCCCGTCGAGTTCAACACGTGCTTGAGCCGGCGGCTCACGAGACGGAACGGGTATGCGCTGACGTCGATGTCGCCGAGCATCGGTGCCGGCTCGGCGCGCAGTGTTGCGAGTTCGGCCATGAAGTCGTCGGGCGCCGGCGTGAACTTGGTCGTGCAACTCGGGTCCGCGGGTTCGACGACCAGTCGGAGATCGGGATGCACCGTGCGCCGATTGGCCCGCACCTCGTCGAGGGGCATGCGCGATCCAGCGTAGGAACGCTCGATGATCTCGTCGGTCGACGGTCGCGTGGCCATGTCGGGCGACCCCCCGGGCAACGGCAACGTGCTTCCCAGCCGTGACGCCAACTCCCAGAAGACCTCCCACTCGTTGAGCACGTCGCCGTCACGCTCCACGACCGGATCGGTGTAGTTGGTGTACGGCTGACGGAACCAGCGGTCCATCAGGTGGGGCACGTCGGCGCGTTCGAGGGCCAACGTCGGCGCGATGACGTAATCGGCGAATTCCGCTGTTGGTGTCATGCGGTAGTCGATGACGACGAGCAACTCGAGGTCGGCCAGCGCCTCGAGAGTCAGTTCGTGATTCGGGAACGCCACGGCCGGATTGCCGCCGCTGACGATCAGCGCGCGGATGCGCCCCTCTCCGGGCGTGAGGATCTCCTCGGCGAGCGCCGCCGTCGGCATCTCGCCGCGGTACCCCCGCAGGTTCCGAAGGCGCGACGGCGGCCCGCTTGCCGGGGCACGGGGGGCGGTCGTCTGTGCCCGGTGCGGCATCTCGGGATACAGCAGCAGGCCGTTCTCGATGAGGTCACCCTCGCGGTTGACGCGTCCGAGAATGGTGTTCAACACGACCGTGAGATGTTCGGTCAGGCTCGAGTGGGCGGCCATGTTCGGCCCGGTACCGGTTCCGGCGGTGCCTCTGGGTCCAGCGGCGAAGAGCCGAGTGGCGGCCACGATGTCGTCGGCGTCGAGCTGACAACGCTCGGCGACATAGTCGAGCGTGAACCCGTCGACGGCATCGGTGAGCTCGCCCAGCTGGCTGACCCAACGATCGCAGAACTCGTGATCGTGCAGACCTTCGTCGAGGACGATTCGGATCATGCCCGCCAAGAGGGTCGGGTCTTCGCCGGGACGGATCTGGAGGTGGATGTCGGCGAATCCCGCCAGTTCGGTACGCCGGGGATCGATGACGATCAACTTCATCCCCTCGGCCTTGCGGCGCCTCATGACCACGAACGGGTTGGTGCCCTGGAGCCCACCGATCGGGGCGTACGAGGAGACCATCGAGTTGTAGCCGATGGCCATGTGGACGTCGGAATCGGTGAAGTTCTGGTAGCCCGCTTCCCATCCGCCGAGGCGGAGCATCGCGAGACCCTTGGCCGGCTGGTCGATGGTGACCGATGTGTAGAACGACACCGAGTCGATGCCCTGGTGGAAGGCCCGCGCTGTCGGAACCGCCACCGAGTTCTGGTAGCCGCCGGTGCCGGTGTACGACGCCACAGCGCGCGGCCCGTAGGTGTCGATGATGCGGCGCAGTTCATCGGCGATCTCGTCGAGTGCCTCGGAGCTGTTCACCTGTTCGAACGTGCCATCGGGGCGGCGTCGCAGTGGCGCTCGCAAGCGATTCGGATCCGACATCTGGTCGGGGATCTGGCGCCCTTTGATGCACGTGTACCCCTCGAAGAGCGGGTCGTCCATGACACCGCGCACGGCGATGACACGGTTGTCGACGACGTCGACCTCCATGGGGCAACTGGCGTGACAGACCCGACAGAACGTGTATTTCGTCTGTGGCTCGGCCGCAGTGTTCGATGCGGTGGTCGTGGATGATGGTTCCATGCGAGACGCCCCTTCGGTCGTTTCCGTACGTTCATAAACTAACCGGTCGGCTAGTTTCCGTACGCAGCAGAGCCGCGACAATCGGGCACGGACAACGAGGGACAGGGATGCAACAACGTCAGGAAGAACGAGAATGACGCGGCCCTTCCGGTTCGGGTTGCAGAGCTTCAATGCGTCCAGCGCGCAGGCCTGGCGCGATCAGGCCCGACAAGCCGAAGCACTGGGCTTCAGCACGTTCAGCGTCGCTGACCACGTACTCGGTCCGGGGCCGGCGTTGGCCGCCATGAGCCATCCGGTCCAGGACATCGCCGCCGTCCCGGCGATGGCTGTGGCGATCGAGGCAACCAGCACGATCACCATCGGTTCCCGCGTGTTCTGTACCGACTACCGCCAGCCGGTCATGTTCGCAAAGGAACTCGCCACACTGGCCTTCTTTGCGGAGGGCCGCCTCGAAATCGGGATCGGCGCCGGCTGGCTGCAAGGCGAGTACGAAGCGATGGGTGTGCAGTGGGACCCGGCGGGTGTCCGCATCGACCGGATGGAGGAGACGATCGGGTTGATCCGGGCGCACTTCGCCGACGGCGAACTCGACGTGCACGGGACCCACGTGAACGCCAGCGGCTTCGAGGGCTACCCAAAGGTGCCCACCGGCCTGCCGCCGATCATGATCGGCGGTGGTGCCAAGCGGGTGCTCGGCATCGCCGGGCGTGAGGCCGACATCGTCAGCCTCAACTTCGACAACCGCTCCGGCAAGATCGGCCCCGCCGGCGTCGGCAGCAGCACCGCAGAACTGACCGCGCAGAAGATCGAGTGGATTCGTGCCGGGGCCGGAGATCGTTTCGACGACCTGGAACTCGAGATCGCCGCGTACTTCACCGTGGTCACCGACGAGACCGACGAGACGCTCGCCAAGATGGCGCCGATGTTCGGCCTCGAGCCCGAGGAGTTCGCCAAGCATCCGCACGCGTTGATCGGTCCGGTCGATGCGATCTGCGACATGCTCGTCGAGCGGCGCGAGACCTTCGGCATCTCGTACGTGACGTTCGCAGCGCGCAATGCCGACGCCGTCGCCCCGATCGTCGAGCGCCTCGCCGGCACCTGATGCCGCCCTGTCGGATGACCACCACGTCTCAGCGAAGGACGCCATGAAAGTCGGAATCCTCCTGCCGTCGCAGTTTCCTTTCGGCAGCACCGTCCAGATGCTGGAGGTCTACGAGCAGGTCGGCTTCGACTCGTACTGGTCGGTCGATCACTTCCTCGGAAGTTTCCACCCCGGACTGTGGAGCGACATCCCGTTGTCCGACATCTCAGCGGACCCCGACGGGTACTACGACCCATTCTGCTACGGCGCGGTCGTGGGGACGATGACCGACCGGCCCTACGGCATCGCGGTCACCGATGCAACCCGGCGCGGTGCCGCCGACCTTGCCCGAACGGCCTTGACGCTGAACGATCTGAATCCCGGTGGTTTCATCCTCGGCATCGGGTCGGGTGAGGCCGAGAGCCTCGTCCCGTTCGGGTATCCGTTCGAGGCGCCGGTGTCGGTGCTGGCCGACGTGTTGCGCGATCTTCGTTCGCTGCTCGACACGGGGCTGATGGCCGACGGTGGCGTCGGCCGCATGGGTCTGCCGCTCGAAGCCGAGGGGCGCGGCAAGCCGCCGTTGTGGGTGGCCGGCCATGGCCCACGGATGTTGCGCCTGACGGGCGGGTTCGGCGACGGTTGGATCCCCGCGTGGGCGATGCCGCCCGAGGAGTACGGCGCCAAGCGCCAGATCGTCGCGGGTCACGCCACCGCCGCAGGACGTCCGGCACCAGTTTCATCGATGCTGTCGTTCCTGCTGTTCGCCGAGAGCGCAGAGGCCGCCGCCGAGATGTTCGAGCGCGAGCCACTCGGCAAGCTCTTCGGACTGTTCGCCAAGGGTGACATCTGGCAGCGCCACGGTCTGGAGCATCCGCTCGGCAACGAATCGCAGGGGTTCGTCGACGTCGTCATCCACGACCTGGACCCCGACGAACTCCGTGACATCGCTCTCACCATCCCCTTCGAAATGGTCCAAGAGGTGTTCTTCGTCGGAAACACCGACGAACTCGCCGGCCAGTTCGAGGGGTATGCCAACAACGGTCTCGAACACATCGTGCTCGCGAATGCCACCGGCATCGTGGGCGGACTCGACGAGATCATGGCTCGCGGCATGGAGTTGCCGATGCTCAAGCAGATGCTGTCCGACCTGTGAACTCTTCCCCAACGACCCTGCCCAACGACCGTGAACCACCAGATCCCCGAGGAACCACGATGACCAACGATCTCGCCACCTTCAACCCGTTCGATGCCGACACCCTGCAGTGTCCGTTCCCGCACTACGCCCAGATGCGCGACGAGCAGCCGGTGATGTTGATCGAGCAAGTGGGCATGTATCTCGTGACCCGTCACGACCTGGTGATGACGGTGCTGCGCGATCCAGCGACGTATTCGTCGCTGTTCGGCGGCGCCAGCATGCCGTTGCCGTCGGAGGCCCGAGAGAAGATGGCCGAGGTGATGGCCGACGGCTATCCGCGCGTGCCGACGATGCTGACCGCCGACATGCCCGATCACACGCGTTACCGGCGCCTCGTGTCGAAGGCGTTCACCCCGAAGGTGATCGCGGAGCTCGAACCGGTCATCCGCTCGATCACCACGAGGCTGATCGACTCGTGGATCGAAACCGGCCGGATCGAGTTCGTGACGCAGTTCGGCGTGCCTCTACCCGTCGAGGTGATCGCTCACGCGCTCAACGTGCCGGATTCGCGACTCGCCGACTTCAAGCGTTGGTCCGACGATTCGGTCGCCGGGATCGGCACCAACATCGGCCTCGACGCCCGGCTCGAAGCCGAGCGCGGCGTCAATGAGTTCCAGCACTACTTCGCCGCCGAACTCGATCGTCGTCGCACCGAACCGCAGGACGATCTCCTGACTGCTCTGTTGCAGGCGCGCATCGACGACGATGACCCCGAGGTGACGGACAAGCGTCCGCTCGAGATGGCCGAGATGTTGAGCATCGTGCAGCAACTCCTCGTTGCAGGCAACGAGACCACCACCAAGCTGTTGACCGAGACGATGCGGCTGCTCGCCGAGAATCCCGACCAGTGGACCAAGCTGAAGGAAGATCCCAGCCGTTGCGCCGCTGTGGTCGAGGAAGCATTGCGGCTGTCGACGCCAACGCAGGGCATGTTCCGCATCGCCACTCGCGATCACGAACTCGACGGGGTTCACATCCCCAAGGGTGCTCGGATCGTCATCGTGTTCGCTTCAGCGAATCGCGACGAGGAACTCTACGACGAGCCGGATGCGTTCGACCCGGATCGCGAGAACCTGCGCGACCACCTCGCGTTCGGCAAGGGCATCCACTTCTGCCTCGGAGCAGCGCTGTCACGCCTGGAGGGCAAGGTCGCCCTCGAGGAGCTGAGCAAGCGCATCGACAGCTTCACGCTGTCGGACGACAATGAGTTCGCGTACTTCCCGAGCTTCCTGCTGCGCGGGCTGACGAGTCTCCACATCGACGTCGTACCGGCGGGCTCATGACAGCGGGCGCGTTGCACGACAAGGTCGCTGTCGTCACCGGGTCGAGCCGGGGGATCGGTCGGGGGACTGCGATCGCGCTCGGTGAGCAGGGTGCAACCGTCTACGTCACGGGTCGCAGCACCGGCGACGGTGAACTCACCATCGACCGCACGGTGGCGATGGTCGACGAAGCGGGTGGACACGGCATTGCGGTCCAGACCGATCACGGCGACGACGCGCAGATCGCCGCGCTGTTCGAGCGCGTGCGTGCCGATCACGGCAAACTCGACATCCTCGTCAACAACGTCTACAAGATCCCCGATCCGCCGGCGTGGGGTGGAGGTTTCTGGGATCATGCGATCTCGATCTGGGACGATCAGGTCGGCATCGGGTTGCGGGCGCACTACGTGGCGTCGTGGCACGCCGCCCCGCTGCTCTTCGCGGCGGGACCTGGTGCGGTGATCTGCAATGTGTCGTCGCCGGGTGGTCAGAGCTACCACTTCAGCTCGTCGTACGGGGCGGGCAAGGCTGGCCTCGACCGCCTCGGCGCCGACATGGCGATCGAACTCGAGCCCAAAGGCGTGGCGTGCGTGACGATCTATCCCGGCACGGTGTCGACGGAGTTCATCGTGGAATGGTCGGGCAAGCGCGACACCGACATGGAAGGTGCGCAGACCCCACTGATGGTCGGTCGCTGCATCGCCGCATTGGCCTCGGCCGACGACTTGATGAATCGCTCGGGTTCGATCCAGTGGGTCGAGGACGTCGGCCGCGAGTTCTCCATCGTCGACGAACACGGCCGCTCGCCCGCCCCCTATTCCCGCCGCCTGTGATCGTTACGCCGCGGGTCTGACCCCTGGCGTAACGCTAGATGGTGGGGACTTCGGTGTGGCGGCCGAAGACGTCGGCCATCGCGCCCATCATCTCGCCGAGGGTGGCGTATGCCTGTGACGCCTCGATGAGGGTGGGCATCAGGTTGACGTTGGGGTCGGCGGCCTCGGTGCGCAGTCGGGCGAGGATCGTGTCGACGGCGGTCTGGTCGCGATTGTGACGCACGGCGTCGAGTCGTTTGCGCTGCCGGGTCTCGTCTTCGTTGGTGATCCGCAACAGTTCCAGTTCGTCGTCGTTGCCCTCGGTGTGGGCGTTGACTCCCACGATGATGCGGTCGCCGCTGTTGAACGACCGTTCGAGGTCGTAGGCGGAATCGCCGATGCGGCGCTGGAACCAGTTGTCGTCGATGCCGGCGATGACACCGTCGAGCATCGAACCATCGCCGAGTTCGTCGAGATGAGCGAAGATTTCGTCCGCCTGGCGTTCGATCTCGTCGGTCAGCGCCTCGACGTAGTACGAACCGCCGAGCGGGTCGGCCACATGGGCGACGTTGGTTTCGTTGGCGATGACCTGCTGGGTGCGCAGAGCGATGCGCGCGGTCTTCTCGGTGGGCAGGGCGAGTGCTTCGTCCATCGAGTTGGTGTGCAGGCTCTGGGTTCCGCCGAGCACCCCGGCGAGCGCTTCGATGGCGGTGCGCACGATGTTCAGTTCGGGTTGTTGTGCGGTCAGCGACACGCCGGCGGTCTGAGTGTGGAACCGCAGCTGCAGCGAACGTTCCAGCTCGGCGCCGTAGCGATCGCGCATCCAACGAGCCCAGATTCGCCGTGCCGCTCGGTACTTGCAGATCTCCTCGAAGAAGTCGATGTGAGCGTTGAAGAAGAACGAGAGGCGTGGCGCGAACGAATCGATCGGCAGACCCGCCTGGAGAGCCAGTTCGACGTAGGCGAACCCGTTCGCGAGGGTGAACGCGAGTTCCTCGACCGCGGTCGATCCGGCTT
>JBGTEH010000012.1:0-2068 GCA_041747915.1 Ilumatobacteraceae bacterium | reverse complement strand
GCCCATGATCGGGGTGACGATCTCCATGCTGGTGCCGAGTTCCTCGAGCGACTTTGCCTCGTGGGTGGCGCCCCAGATGTTGGCGTCGGTCGAGTACGCCTTCTCGACCGAATCGCGGTAGGGAAGGTCGCGCGCCTGCAGGAACTCGCTCATTCCCTGTCGACCACCGAGTTCGTCGACGAACGTGGGATCGAGCCACGGCTTGTAGATCCGCAGGTTCGGGTTGACCAGGAGGCCGTAGCGGTAGAAACGCTCGATGTCGTTGCCCTTGTATGTCGACCCGTCGCCCCACACGTCGACGCCGTCGTCTTGCATCGAGCGCACCAACAGCGTGCCCGTGACCGCCCGCCCGAGCGGGGTGGTGTTGAAGTACGTCTTGCCGGCAGTCGTGATGTGGAACGCGCCGCACTGGAGCGCCACCAGGCCCTCTCGAACGAGCTCGTCACGACAGTCGACGAGTCGCGCCTCCTGGGCGCCGTAGACCTTGGCCCGATCGGGAACGGTGGCCAGGTCGGGCTCGTCGTACTGGCCGAGGTCGGCGGTATAGGTGTAGGGGATCGCGCCGCGGTCGCGCATCCAGGCCACGGCCGCCGACGTGTCGAGACCCCCGGAGAAGGCAATGCCCACGCGTTCGCCGACCGGCAGTGACATGAGGACCTTGGCGTTCGAGGCGGAACCGCTGGACGAGCTGTCGGACATGGTCGACGACGCTACCGGTCGACGTCAGGGGTCGCCGGCAGCCGCGGCCGCCCGGCACACGCCGGAGAACGAGCCGAGAGACACCAGAGCGACGGCACCGGCGATGGCGAACTCGATCGTCGCCAAGCCCCCCGAGCGTGAGAAGTCGCCGGCGGCGATCACGGCGAGAGCGATCGATCCACCCAGGCCGATCCAGGGCAGGCGACCAACGTTGTAGCTGGCGAGAATGCCGACCACCGCGATGATGGCGAAGGGAACGAGGCGGATCCAGATGGGCTGGGGGTTCGATCGCGGCCCGAGCCACCACGTGGCGATGCCGATCTCCTCGCTGGCCTTCCACACCCCCAGGTAGGCGAGAAATGCGCCGACCCATGCCACCGTCACCGTGATGCGCCACGCCGCCGTGAGTTGCCCATCGCGCAACGGCGCCGGCGGGGATTCGATGGTGGGAGGGGGTGCCGGGGGTGCGAGTCCGGCGGGAGGTTGCGCATCCGACACGACGCAGAACCCTACGAGCTGTTCGTCACCCTTGCGACGCGCCCGAGCGAGGCTTGGCGGCGGTTGCTGCCAGCTACCCTGCGGCGCAATGTCTGTCGATGCGACGATCGGTGAGCCGTTCGAGAAGCTCTCCATCTTCTATCCCATGTGGAACGAGGAGGAATACATCGAACGCGCCCTGGTTGCCGGTCGCCGGGCGTGCGAACGCCTGGTCGCTTCGGGAGACATCGGCGACTGGGAACTCATCGTCGTCGACGACGCGTCCACCGACTCCACGGCCGACATCGCGGATCGCCTCGCCCTCGACGACCCGCGCGTCCGTGTCGTACACCATCAGGTGAACCGGAAGCTGGGCGGTGCGATCAAGACCGGCTTCGGTGCCGCGACCGGTGATCTCATCCTGTACACCGATGCCGACCTGCCCTTCGACATGTACGAACTTCCGCGCGCGGTCAGACTCCTGCGCGAGTACGACGCCGACATCGTGAGCGCGTACCGGTTCGATCGCACCGGCGAGGGGTATCTGCGCTCGATCTACACCTTCGTGTACAACCTGCTGATCCGCAGCCTGTTCGACGTGAAGGCGCGTGACATCAACTTCGCGTTCAAGCTGTGTCGGGCGAGGATCTTCGACCACGTCGAATTGCGCAGCGAGGGGTCGTTCATCGACGCGGAACTTGTCATCCGCGCCACCAGGCTCGGCTACGAGATGCTGCAGTTCGGCGTCGATTACTTCCCGCGTACTCGGGGCGTCTCGACGCTCAGCTCTCCCTCGGTGATCACCACGATCCTGAGGGAGATGTGGGAGTTGCGCGGCGATCTCGAGGACATCGAAGCGGTCGTCGAACGTCGCTGACGCTCGTCGAACGGG
>JBGTEH010000011.1:0-17820 GCA_041747915.1 Ilumatobacteraceae bacterium | reverse complement strand
CAGGCACTTCCGGATCGCCGTCGTTTGCTTTGCAAGCAGGGGGTCGTGGGTTCGATTCCCATCGTCTCCACCACGTAACACCTGGTTGTCGCACTGGCCGCGACCATGCCGACGCAACTCCTTCGAGATGCGGGGGAATGTGTGGGGGAATTGGATCTAGATCTTCTGTCGGCGTCGTCGCTTGGTTCACATGGACTGGCTTCGGTGGATGTGCCGATCCACTGGGTCGTGGGCGTCGACTTCGTGCTAGCTCGCGTCCCCGAAACGTCTTTGTGCCCGCCCCGGGTTGACCGTTGCAGCGGCCCGGCGCTCCGCCTGACGCTTGCCGTGAACCGGTCCACGGACCCGGAATTCCTCTTCATCGACGAACGGGATCATCTCGTCTCACGTAGGGGCCGATCTGTGCGGCGAGAACCCGGTGCTGTACGGGATTGTGTGCGGGTGATGTCGAGTGCCGCGGTGGACTTGAAAGACAGGGTTGTCGGCTAACCTTGCGACAACTACTGTTGTCGCAGTGGAGATACGGCCGAGCGCTCGCAAGCACGGCATCTCCGATGACGACATCCGCCATGCCATCGACAACGCCGTCGCCGCCATCACCCGACCGGAGCAACCGGACTTCACCATGTTGATCGGACCTGACGCAACGGCGCGCCTGCTGGAGGTTGGCGTCATCGAAACCGACAACCAGGACTACGTGATTCACGCCATGACCGCCCGCAGCAAGTACCTGTCGATGCTCGACATGCCAGGAGGTGACCAGCAGTGAAAACCACCAAGCATCCCCGCGAGCTCTCCGACGCCGAGGCCCAGGCCATCGTGGACGAGTTCGACGCCGCAAACGACTACGTCGTGACCGGGGCCGATGCGCTGGCGGAACTTCGTGCCGCTGCCGCGGCGCGGCGAGAAGCCGACAGCCGGATCGAGGCCGCCGCGTTGCGCGCGCACCGAGACGGTGTTTCCTGGGGAGTGATCGGTTCGCAGCTCGGTATGACCCGCCAAGGCGCACGCCAACGCTTCGAACGACTCACCAGCTCCTGAACGCCGTCGGAACGGTGCACTTTGGGATGCCTGTGGGCACCACAGGGCCGAACGTTCTGGGGCAGGTCTCGGACGGGATTATCTCGCGTCACGTAAGGGCCGTTCCCGAGTGGTCTGTTCCTGCTGACCGTTGTGATTCTGCGTTGCCGTTATGTGCGGATCTCGAGAGTCAGACCTCTGCCGATCCGGCGGCCTGAAACTTCAGACGGCTGTGCCAGGCCTTCACGCTGGCGCACCGGATTGCAGCCGGAACTCAGCGATCGCAAGCTCGACGGCCTCGCGCCTGGTCTCGCCAGTTTCGACAATCGAAGTGTTGTCGACCCGCGCCTCCCAGCTCACCCGTCGGGGGAGCTTCTTGAAGACGGTTCCCTCGACCCGATACTCGCCATCGCCCGATTCGAATCGGTAGGCCTCTCGGAGCGTCACGCCCGGTATTGACTGAGACCCACTCGTCGCCATTTAGACACCGTATCCAACCGGCCAAACGCGTGTCAGCAGGTGGTGATCCTGAAGAAGTGTGAGCGATACGAAGGCCGGCCCGGACAAGCACCTTCAGCGTTGGGGCACAAGGTTGAGATCCGCCGCAAAGTGAACGGCGTCAACGTCGAGATCCGTCTCGCCGGCCGACTGATCGCCACGCATCGTCTCGTCGGCGGGCGACGCGTTGACGTCTGGAACCCCGAGCATCGCGCTGACGCGGAGGCGCTCGCGCTCGGCTGGAACAGCGACCGACCTGACCTGCGACTCATCGCTGACCACGACGACGAACACGTTCCCGCCCGCCTGGAACTCAACGGTGACTTCGACGTCGACCCCGTCGATCTCGAGGCCCGCTACCCGCTCGGCGTCGACGCAGAGGACGTCGGATGAGCAGCCTCTACGAACAGATCAAGGCCGACCTCGGCTACCTGAAGTTGGACGCCGCCGCGAGCGCGTTCGCGACGCTCGCCGACGAGGCCCGCACCGAGGACTGGTCGCACATCGAGTTCCTCGCCCGACTCGTCGCCGAGCAGGCCACCGCGGATCGAGACCGCAGGTTGGCTGCCCGGTTGCGTTACGCGAGATTCCCTCACCGGCGCGGCATCGATGACTTCGACTACGAGTTCCAACCCTCGGTCGACCGCAAGTTGGTCGAGGACCTCGCGACGTTGCGGTTCATCGACGAGAACCGACCCATCCTGTTCCTCGGTCAACCCGGATGCGGCAAGACCCACCTCGCCGTCGCCATTGCAACGTTGGCCGTCGAGGCCGGCTACCGCGGCTACTTCACCACCGCCGACAACCTTTGCCGCACCCTCGTGCGAGCATCGATCGAGGGCAACCTTGCGTCGAAGATGAAGTCGTTCACCGCGCCGACCGTGCTCGTGATCGACGATGTTGGACTGCTGCCGATCGGCGGCACCGAAGCAAGCAGCGTGTTCTTCCAGGTGGTCAACACCCGCTACGAGCGCGGCCACCCCACCATCGTCACCACCAACCGCGGACTGCCCGACTGGGGAACCATCTTCGGTGACACCGTCGTCGCCGCAGCCGTGCTCGACCGGTTGATGCACAACGCCATCGTGTTCAACATCAAAGGCCCCAGCTGGCGTCTACGCGAACACAACGGCCTCGAGATCGCCACGACCAACCCCACGGAACGGAGGCCGAGCTAACCTCACCAACCCCCGGTCGAAGCGCCGACGCCATGTCGGTTTTCGATGACCGGTTGAGACTGCCTGATCGCCGATGACGGGTTTCCCTGATCGCTCACATCCGCGATCTCGGGCCGAACGAGCTATCGCGCGTCGGTGAGATCGACCGCACCGAGCGCATCGACGTCCTCTACGAGCAACAAGGCACCGAACTCGTCGGGCGCCGCGGAACCTGGAACGCGCCAGCCTGGAATCCCAACGGACCCGGCGAACACACCGTCGATGCGCAACACCAAGCGCTCAGGCACTACGCGAGTGCGGGCGGAATCGCTCGTGGCGCATTCTCGAACGACCGGCTCGTTGGAATAGGAGTAGTCGTGCCCCACATCCGTCCTGCGATCGCACAGCTCGCGTATCTGCACGTCAGCCAGGCATTCCGGTCGGCCGGCATCGGTCGTCGACTCTCTGTTGACCTGGAACTGATCGCAAGCCGGGCCGGTGACGCGGAGATCGTCGTCAGCGCGACTCCGTCGGAGAACACCGTGTGCTTCTACCTGGCTCGCGGCTATCGGCTCATGGCCCAGCCGCTACCGGTACTGCTCGAGCTCGAGCCCGAGGACATCCACATGCGGAAGGCGTTCTGAGCCAAGGCGCCCGCCAAGGATGGTCGAGGGCACGGCAAACCGACCAACGACGCATCGGCCCTTGCCTGTTCGGGACTATGCAGTGCGCTGCTTGGGCCGCACTGCAGCGCGAGCTTCGGCGGCGCGAAGAGCGTTACGGGGCGGGTGTTATCGAGTGCCCTCGACCGGCACATCTGGGCGCCGTGGAGGGGAGCTGAACCGCCCCGGGTTCAGTGGAGGCTTCACGAGGAAGCCGGCCTGCAGTCCATCCATGTGATGGGACTCACCCCGTCCGGATCGGCGGCCACGCTCAGAATCGCGGCCGGCTGGTTGGGCGACCAGCGCTCAGCGAACGTCGGACAAAGGCAGTGCGATTTCGGTTCGTTGATCCTTGATTGGGCCGAGGTAGGTCTCGCGTGAGGGGCCGGTTGGTTGTAGGCCGTTGGTGTGCGCCCAGGCGGAGAGACGTGCGTGGCCGAGCGGCAATGTCGAGAGCGGACCGTGGTGGACGAGCATTGCTGTCTGTGCCGCTTCGATGTCGAGGTAGTGGTAGCCGTCGATCTTGACGGGATGCTTCGTCCGTACTCCGAGGTCGAGCCACAGTTCGTCGCGGTCGGTTCGCTGAATCACGCAGATCCCGTTGTCGTCATGTTCGATCGATGCAGCGTCGAGCACAGCGAACAGTTCATCGAATTCCCTGCCCACCAGCGCAACATCGTCTGAGACCGGTACCCGAGCGCCTCTGCCGAGGATCGAGAACGCGTCGAGATGTGCGACTGTCGGCGTGGGCATGTCCACATGGGTTGCTAGCGCGCCCAGCACGTCGAGGGTGTCGCGCCGCTGCTGCTCGATCCGTGCAAGACGGACCAGTTGCTGTTCGACGACAGAGCCGACGTCGATGGCCTCCGCGATGAGCGCTCCAATGGTCGTTGTGTCGATGTCGAGGTCACGCAGGATTGCAATGGTGGCCGCCTGTGTGACCTGGTCGGGTGTGTAGTAGCGGTATCCGCTGCTCGGGTCGACTCGCGCTGGGTGGAGCAGTCCGATGTCGTCGTAGTGACGCAGCGCTCGGATCGTGAGTCGGCTCATTGTTGCAACTTGGCCGATCGACAGTTCGGCACCGACGTGATCACTGGTCATCGGAGTCACTCTGGCCGATTCCATCGTCCGACGACGAGGCCGCCCGTTGCGAACGTGGACAGTTCCATCCGGGCGGCCGACAACTTGATGACAACCAGTGCACCAAGGTCGGTCGACGACCAGAAGTTCTCCGGGCGGTAGCCGTGTGGAGCGGACGCAAGAGCAGCGCGCAAAGCCTGCACGGCTTCACCCCTGTGGATCGCGGCTGTTGCCTCGATCAACAGATGGTGCGTGCCGGCGACCCACGACAAGGCGACGGCCGGGTTCTGTTCGATGTCGCCGACCTTGGGCGACCGGCCGGCGGTCAGGATCTGACCCTCAGCGGTTCCCTCGGACCACAACGGATGAACGAGTCGACTGGCGAGCAACGCTGTGTTGCGTACTCGTGTGGTCAGCGACGCGATCTCTGCCGTCCGCATCACATCGGCGGCGGCGTACAGATCGAGCACGCTCAGTTCTCCTCGGGAACGAACAGCATCTCGACCACGTCAACGAGGAGCCCATCAGGGTCGACGGCCATGAAATGACGCTGGCCGAACTCCTCATCGCGCAGCTCCTGAGCGATCTTTACGCCGAGCTGGACAGCGCGCTCATAGACAACGGTTGCGTCGGTGACCTCGAACGAAATCAGCACACCGGCGGGCTGCCGGTGGTGCGGCGCCGGGACCGAGTCATGACCGGACGCGACCAAGGCCAGCTGTGCGCCGGGCACGTCGGGTGCATGGAGAGCGATGTACCAGTGCGCCTCCCACGCAATCTGAAGTCCGAGCAGGTTCACGTAGAAGTCGCGGCTCGCTGCGATGTCGGCGGTCTGAATGTCGGGATAGATGCTGTTGATGCTCATCACGACAAGGTTGAGCCCTCTCGCGACGAGAGGGTCAAGCCACACTTCGATATGCCCACGGCGAAAGCAGTGCCGATACGTTGCGGGAGAACTCCACTCACAGTGGAGGCGCAGGATCAACGGCGACGCGCTGCTTCAGGTAGCTCTCGAGCGCTTCGGCTTGGGCCGCGAACGCACGACGAAAGAGCCGACTGAAGATCGCTACGAGGGGTCGAGCAACCAAGCTCGCCTCCTCGAACGAGATCGACCACGTATATTCCGTGCCGCCGTCGGGGCGTTCCTCGAAGCGATGTCTGGCCGTCATCCGAGCGGGCCAGACCGGGGCGACACTGCGGAACTCCGACAATCTCGGAGGATCCCAAACGACGACCTCGCTCGTCCCTCGAATCGGAACAATGCCAAGGCGACCACGAATGGTGAAACGAGTGCCTACGACGATCGGACGGGAGTCCGCGCTCCACTCGCGCACGGCCGGATCGATGAGGTGCGCGGTCTCAGGAGAGTTTGACCACCGCGAACACCATCGGCGGCGCTGTGGTGAGTGTGGTCGTTCGGTCAGTCGTCGTCGTTCGATGCGCCACCGCCCCATCGTGGCATGCGCTGCGCCGCCGGGGAATTGCTTGTGGGCCTCAACCGCCAACCTACCTGGAGTCCACATAGTGGGAGTAACGATCTCCGGATGGAGCACGCTCGGCGGTGCAGACTTGAAGATGCTCAGTGATCCGCTGGTCCGTCGCGCGAGGCTCGATGAAGGGCTGTAGGCCGCCTCGGTGTGGCTCGTTTGCCCGGCGGGCGGCGTTTCCCGCGCCAGTGCATTCCGACGACGACGTGTGCCGGTGGTTCGCCGAGGAGGTTCTCCCGTCGCAAGAGGTGTCGGTGGCCGAGCTCGATGGGTCCGTTGTCGGGGTACTCGCCCTCGATCTTGGATGGGTCACTCACCACTGGACGAGGTGACCGTCGACTATCGACCACGTCGAACTGTCGGCCGGGTGACCTGGGTCAACGCGCGGCGAGGACGGCCCGCTCGACGGCCTCGGCAGCGAGACGCGCGGCGCGCTCGATGGGGATTTCGAGGACATCGAGGAACTCGAAAAGCGCTGAGGACGAGACGACCAGCAGTGTCGTGTCCACGATGTCGTCGACACGGTCATCGCCGAGCCCTGGTATCTCGCGAAGCAGCAGGGCCCGGGTGACGTCGCGGAAGAACGGGATGCGGGCGCGCCGGATGGTCGCCCCGCCGGGGCTGGTGTGTTGGGCGCGGATCAGTGCCTCTTGGTCGAGGAGCGCTCGCCACGCCTCTTCGAGCCACGCTTGGAGATCGACCAGGTCGAACTCGGCGGCGAGCAGGTTCGACGCCGCGACTCGGTCACCGACGGCGGCGACGGCGTCGACGACGTGGTCTCGCGAGGGGAAGTAGCGATAGAGCGTCCGCAACGAAACTCCCGATGCGGCAGCCACTTCGGGCATCGTGAAGTCACAGTCTCCACGAGAACCGACCAGATCGACGACGGCGTCGAGGATCCGGACGCGAGTCCGTTCCGCGTTCTCGGCGCGGATGCTGCGCTGTGGGGCCGGCGAGGCGCGCTCCGACGCTTCAGAGGACACAGCTCGACCCTACTTGACAAGGCCATGTCATCTTGGCATTGTCATGTCATGTTTGAGGTGTCCGCTCAGGTCACGATCCGTCGCCCTCTCGCCGAGGTGCGGGAACAGTTCGGCGATGTCGGCTATCACGAACGCAACGGCCATCACCGAGGTGTGAGCTTCCGCGTGATGTCGGAGACCGCACAGTCGTGCTCGTACTCCCAGGTGTCCCGCGTCGGGCCGCTACGACTCCACCAGGAATTCGAACTCGACAAGACCGTTCCGGATCGTCAGGTAAACACGTTGGTCTCCGGGCCGCTGTCACCGGGATCGATCACCTTCGACATCGTCCCCGACGGACACGAAGGGGCCAAGGTCACCGCGACGTTGTGCTCGACTCGACCCGGGTTCACCCAGATGGCAGCACCGCTACTGCGGCGATCGCTGGCGCGTGCCCTCGGCCGGGCCCTCGAGGAGGACCGAAACGATCTGGAATCCGGACGGTATGCGTCGAGGCTCGGAGCTGCATGACGGGTCGCAGGTTGTGACGTACTACGGCACCCTCGGCGTCGCTGGCGACGCATCGGACGCGGAGCTGCGGGCGGCTTATCGCACTCGGGCCAGGCAGCTCCACCCTGACCTTCTTGGAGATCGAACACCGACGGAGCACGCCGACGACGAACTCGCAATGCAACGTCTCAACGATGCGTGGCATGTGCTCGGCGACCAGGATCGCAGACGTCGGTACGACCGGTCCCTCCAAGAGCTCCGAGCCGACGATCGCCACGTCGAGCCCGCCACCGACCGTCCGCCGACGTACTTCGACGAACCAGCCGGGCCCAGCCGCGCGCTCCCCGCCGTGGTCCTCCTCGTCGTCGTGCTCGGCTGCGCAATCGCCACCGCGCTCTTTCTCATTCCCGAGACGCCGGGCCGGACTCCAATCGGCGGAGTCGACGCGGTCACAGTCGGTGACTGCGTCACTGTCCGCGGCGGACACATCAGTGAGATCGTCCCCTGCGACTCACCGAACCACGGCCAAGTCGTCACGGAAATCCCTCGCGACCAAGAATGCGCCACGACCGAGGAGCGGCTGGTCGATGGCCCAATCGGCGGATCGACCTTCGTCTGCTTGGACACCACGGGACGCCCATGAAGCGAAGCTGAGACAACTCCGCATTCCCGGCTCGGCACGCGCTTCATGCCTGACGGTTGATCCGTGCGTCAGTTGAACTTCGAGGTTGACGAACGGAGGACGTCGGCGACGGCAGGGCCTGCGACCCAATCCGAGGTGCACCGGACTGTGTCAGCCCGTCCGGACAGTGTCAACCCATCCGCAGTCGTCCCTGCTAGACGGTATGATTCGACACGATCCGGTACCAGCCTGATCTCACCGATATTGCGCTCGTTCAGATTTGCAAGCAGCGGGTCGTGGGTTCGATTCCCATCGTCTCCACCAGGTCGCCAGCACGCGGGAGCTGGCTGAGCGCTCAGGGACTGATCGGATTCTCAGAGCAGGTCGACATCGCTCATCACTTCGACCAGGGCCGGGCCGTGGTGTGCGATCGCAACTGTCAGCGCGTCGGGCAACTCGTCGATGGTCTCGACTCTGACGCCGAACGCGCCGCAATTCGTCGCGAACTCGGCGAAGTTGGGGTTGTGGAGGCTCGTCTGCCAGACGTCGAACAGTCCCGCTCGCTGTTCCTTGGAAATCTTGCCGAGCTCGGCGTTGTTGATCAGCACGTGCGTGAGGTTCATGCCGTACTTCACCGCAGTGGTGAGTTCCATCGCGTACTGCCCGAAGCCACCATCGCCAGACACCGACACGATCGTGCGGCTGTCGCCGACCGCGGCCCAGGCGCCCATCGCAGCGGGCAGACCGAAGCCGATGCTGCCCAGGTAGCCGCTCATCAACACGTCTTGGTGGACACACTCGAAGTAGCGGCCGAACGAGTAGGCGTTGTTGCCGACATCGACGGCGATCACCGCATCGGTGGGCACGACATCGCTCAGCGCGGCGAAGAGTGCGGCAGCATTGATCCCGTTGCCGCGATCGTCGCGCGCCCGGCTGGCCTTCTCCTCGCGCCAGAGCGCCCAACGGGCAGACACCTCGTCGGTCCGTTCGGTACCCGACAGCTCGATACCGTCCAAACCCGCAAGCAACGCATGACAGGTCGCGTCGACTTCACCCAGTACCGGGAGTTCGACGGGGTGGAACCGTCCCAGCGCCTGCGGATCGAAGTCGATCTGCACGATCGGCTTGTAGTCGCTGACGCCGGTGTGGTTCGAGAACGACACGCCGAACGTGACGATGAGGTCGCTTTCATTCATGAACCACGACGCGATCGGTGTGCCGGATCGCCCGAGGACGCCGCAACCGAGGGGGTGACGATCGGAGATCAGGCCCTTGGCCTTGAACGTGGTGGCGATCGGGGCACCGAGACGCTCGGCCAAGCGCGTGATCGAGGCCATCTTGTGACGCGCTCCGTTGCCGACGAGGATCAAGGGCCGCTGCGCCGCGGCGATCATCCGGACCGCCGCGGCGGCCACGTCAGGATCCGGGGGGCTGGCCGACAGGCCGACACGACCCAGCGGGCCTCCGGCTACTGCATCGCTGGGCGCGATCTGGACCTCGTCGGGAACAATGAGATGGCCGACGGAACGGTCGAGCAATGCGTGCTTGCAGGCGAGCGTCATCAGCTCGGCGTGGTTGGAGCCCGGCAGGACGGTTTGGGAGTAGTCGGCCACATCGGAAAACGCAGCAGCCAGATCGAGGTCTTGGAAGGCACCGCGTCCGAGACTCGCCGACGGCACCTGGCCCGAGATGGCGAGTACTGGCGCTCGATCGACTTTGGCGTCGTACAGGCCGGTGAGCAAGTTGGTCGATCCCGGACCGGCGATCCCGAAGCAGGCTGCGAGTTCACCGGTGAGCTTTCCGTAGGCACCGGCTGCGAAGGCGGCAGCGCCCTCGTGACGAACGCCGAAGAAGCGCAGGTCGCCGCGTTGCTCTGCTTCCCGTAAGGCGTCGGCAAAGCCGAGGTTGGAGTGCCCGACCATGCCGAACACAGCCCGCACACCCCAATTCGTCATCGTCTCCACCATCACGTCCGACACCGTCCGCCGGCGCTCGACGGTCACGGGCACCGCCACGTACACGCCGTCATTCCGGGTCTCGGTGGCGAAGCATGCCGGCGCGTCCGAGAACCCTGCCGGTGGCCGGCCGGTGATCGGGTGGTAGTCGTAGCCGTGCCACGGGCACCGCAACCAGCCGTTCTCGATCGAACCCTCGCCCAGCGGACCGCCCTGGTGGGGGCAGCCGTTCGCGAGCGCCCCATACTCACCTTCGAAGTGGCTGAGGCACAGCGTCGTACGACCGATGGTGACCGTCTTGACGCGGCCTTCGGGCAACTCGTCGAGATCGGCAACCCGTTGCCATTCGATGGGAGCGTCAGCAGTCGTCATCGGGGGTCCCTCCGCGTCGGCGGCCAACCGGACGCTGCCTTCGGTGTAGCACGCGACTCGTGTGATCCCCTCACTGGCGTTCTTGATCTGACGTCCCTGTGGGCGTCGACGCCCAGGAGGCGTCGAGACCGAAGACGCGCATGGCCTCGTACGCGACCGACGTGTGGGACATCCGCACCTCGACGGCGATGAAGCCCGCCCCGACCATGAGCGCGGCGGTGCCCGCAAAGAACACGAACAGGGCGACGGTGCCGAGCACGTCGGAGTCAGCCAGCGCGGCGGCACCGATGACGAACATGCTCACGACGAGTGTCACGACGCTGGTGTACCCGAGGAGAATGCCGTGACGAACCAGGAGGTGGCGATGGATGAGCATCGGCGCTTGGTGATCGATTTCGGTGAGCCGCTCACGAGCAAGCGTCTGGTCACCTTCGGCCGGAGTCATCAAGACCAGACTGAGTCGTTCTGCAGCAAGCGCCCTGATGCGGTCGGTGATCGACGAATAGTGGGCCAGCATCCCCGTGAGGAGGATGCCGCACGCGGTGACCATGACAACTGGGGCCAGGATGAGTTGGATCGTCCTCCCGGCGGTTTCGATGTCCACGCGCATTCGGTCCCTGCTCGAAGGCTGGCGTTACGTCCCGAACGAACTTCTTGGTCATTCGAGCGCTGCGAGCGCGTCGAGCGCACCGCGAATGAACGTCGGGTACGCGTAGATCATCGAGCGGAGCTCCGACACCGGCACACGAGAATGGACCGCCAGGTTGAACAAGCCGAGCAGGTCCCCACCGCGAGGGCCCACCGTGGTTGCGCCGACCAGCACACCTCGGTCGGCATCCTCGACGAGCTTCATGAGGCCCTCATTGCCCGCACCGTGCAGCCAACCACGGCTCGACGTGGAACTGTCCGCCACGCCCACACGCACGTTGAGTCCCGCGCCTCGAGCCTGTGCCTCGGTGAGCCCGACCGACCCGACCTCAGGGTCGGTGAACGTCACCCGCGACACGGCATGAGTCTCGGCCAGGCGAGGATTCTGGACACCCAAGATGTCATCGACGGCGATGCCCGCCTCGTAGGCGGCCATGTGCGTGAACGACCCGCGGCCGGCGATGTCGCCGACCGCCCAGAGCCGTGAAGTTCCGATGACCCGCATGCGGTCGTCGACGGTAAACGTCGGGCGAGTGGTCTCGTCGAGACCGACCGAGTCGAGGCCGATGCCGCGCACGTTCGGGGCGCGGCCGGCGGCAACCAGAATTTCGTCGCTCGTGATACGCGATCCGTCAGCCAGTTCTGTCGTCACCTGGTCCTCGCGCTGAACGGCAACCGCCGTCTGCCCGGTCATGATCGTGATGCCCTCGGAGCGGAGCACGCTCGCCACCAGCGCACTCGACTCGGGCTCTTCAGGGGCGAGGACTCGGTCGGCTGCCTCGATCACCGTCACGATCGTTCCGAATCGAGAAAGGGCCTGCGCGAGTTCGAGCCCGATTGCACCGCCACCCATGACTGTCAAGGAGGTGGGCAGCGATCGAATCTTGAACACCTCGCGGTTCGTCCATGGACGGGCCTCGGCAAGGCCTGGCACCGGAGGTAGGGCGGGCGACGTGCCGGTTGCGATGACCACGCCGAGCCGTGCGACGTACGTGTCGTCGCCGACACGGACACGGCCTTCGCCCTCGAGCGCCCCTCGTCCCCTGACGAACGTGCCGCCTTTGCCGACGAAGCGGTCAACGGCAACGGTGTCGTCCCAGTTGTCGGTCGCCTCATCGCGGATCCTGTCGGCCACGATCGAGTAGTCGGGCGTGACGGCTGCGCTACCGGCCATCGCGTTCACACGGCCCGCCTCGGCGAGCAGATCGGCCGCACGGATGATCATCTTCGACGGCACGCATCCGTAGTACGGACACTCACCCCCAACGAGGTGGGCTTCGATCCCGACGACCGCCAAGCCTGATTCGGCGAGTTGGCCGGCAACCTCCTCGCCTCCCGGTCCCAGCCCGATGACCACGACGTCGACTTGGTGCGTCTGCATCGCTCCTTCGTCTCAGCTGCCGGCGATTCGTTACGTCTGAAACGAATCGCGTGGCCACGGGACAGTGTGATCATGCACTCCACCTTCCTGAGCGTCGGGGATCAGTTTCCCGACGCCGAGCTCGTCGATCACGAGGGCCGACCTCGGACGATCTCGAGCTTCCGGACTCCCAGTCGGATCGACCCCTACCTCGGCTTCGACGAGGGTTACCCATCCGTCGTCGTCTTCATCCGCGGACCGTTCTGTCCGCGCGATCAGGCCCAGCTCCGCGCCCTCGTCGGCGCTCAGCACGAGCTGGGCCTGAACGGATGCAGCATCGTGACGGTGAGCGTCCAGCCCCCGGAGGTCCTGGAGGCCTTCAGATTCGGCCTCGGGGCATCGTGGACGTTTCTCTCCGACCCGTCTCGGGAGTTCATCGGGGCACTCGGGCTGGTCGACGAGACCGAGGGCGAGGAAGCGTTCGTCTCGCGACCGATGACGTTCGTGTTGGACGGTGGCGGCGTTGTCTGCTCGGTCTATGACGGTTGGTGGTCGATCGGGCGTCCCAGCCCCGAAGAACTCCGACGCGACATTCGCGAGATCATGTCGTCGACGCAGCGGTTCCCCTACGAGGCCTGGACCACTCCTCGCGCCACCCAGGTGCGCGTGCCCCAACAGACATGGCTCGACGACCACCACGCTCGCCCCGATCCCCAACACGCCGGACGGGTCGCGTGGTTCGACGTGGCCCGCGGAATCGGTGTGATCTCCCCCGACCTGTCCGACGCCGGCGGCGACGACGGAATCTTCTTCAGTTTCACCGCGATACCGGGTTCGGGATACCGGACGCTCCGACCCGGCCAACTGGTGATGTTCGATCGTGCCGACAACCCCATCGGTCCGGTCGCGACCCGCGTCGTGGCCGTTGGTTGACATGACCGTGATCGACGAGACACCCGACTTCCAGCGCGTCGCCGAACGAAATCGACGACGGCCACCGCACCTGGTCAGGCCGCTGTCGGCGTGCGCCCCGCGGTCGACCGCGCGGGCGGTGACGGTGCACCACCTGTCGTTCGAAGGTCCGGATCGGTATTCCTCCGCCGGCGGTCTGGGTGTCCGTGTCACCGGGCTTGCGGATGCGCTCGCTGCGACCGGCGTGGCCACCGACCTCTACTTCGTCGGGGATCCCGATCTCCCCGCGATCGAGCGGCGAAACAACGTGACATTGCGACGCTGCTGTCAACACATCTCGCGACACGCTCGGGCGGGCGTCTACGAGGCCGAAGAGGACAAGATCGCCGATCTGTGTACGTGGTGGCCGGCGCATCTCGCGGATCGTGTTCATGCTGACGCTGCTGCTGCCGGCATCCACACCGTCGTGCTGGCGGAGGATTGGCACACGGTCTGGCCGCTGATCGGGCTCCACCACGAGCTCGAGCGCCGGGGTCTCCGGGGCGCAGCCACCTTGGCGTGGACCGCGAACAATCGCTTCGGGTTCGATCGCATCGACTTCGCTCGACTCGCACACGCCGCCACGATCCTGACGATCTCGCGGGCGATGAAGCATCTGATGTGGAATTCAGGTGTCAATCCGTTGGTGGTCCCGAACGGCATCCCCGATGACGTGTTCACCCCGATCAGCGATGTCACGCAACAGGCGTGGACCGAGTCCTTCGCCGGCTGGACAACCCTGGCCAAGGTCGGCCGATGGGACCCCGACAAGCGGTGGCACATGGCCATCGGCACCGTCGCAGCGCTGCGGAATCGTGGCGAACGTGCTGTCCTGCTCGCCCGCGGTTGGGACGGAAACGTGGCCGCCGCGACGCACTATGCGGAACTCAGACAACACGCCGCGGCGATCGGTCTGGAATGGACGACCTGTGACGGAACCGCCCAGAGCGGAGAGCAACTCGCGCACGACCTGAGCGCTTGTCTTCCGTCGCATTCCGGGATCGTGGAGCTCACGCAACCGATTGCCGGTCCCGCCCTGCAATCGTTCTATGCCGGAACGTCAGCGGTACTCGCCAACAGCGGGTTCGAACCGTTCGGGCTGGTCGGTCTCGAAGCCATGGCTGCCGGCGCGCTCGTCATCACCGGCGCAACAGGCGAGGACTACGTCGAGCCGTACGTCAACGGATTTTCACTCGACACCGACGCCCCGCAGGAGATCGTCCGCGTCATCGACTGGACGCGTCGGCAACCCCACCGGGTCGAAACCATTCGCGCGGCCGCGGTCGCCACGGCTGACCGCTATCGCTGGCCGCACGTGGTCGAACGCCTGTGGCTTGCGCTCAACCTTCCTGCAGTCACTCGCTGACCCGCGGCCAGGCCACGTCCGGCGTTCACGTGCGGCGGAGCAGGAGGTCGGCAACCAGCCCGGTCCAACCGGTCTGGTGCGACGCGCCGAGCCCGGCGCCCGAGTCGCCGTGGAAGTACTCGTGGAATGGCACCATCGCGTGCCACTCCGGGTCACTGTGGAACTTCTCGTACTGTCCGTGCACCGGCCGCCGGCCGTCATCGTCGGAGCGGAAGGTCGCGACCAATCGGTCGGCAATTTCACTCGCTACTTCAGGGAGCGTGCACTGCACGCCGCTGCCGATCGGATGTTCGACGCGGAGGTCGTCGCCGAAGAAACGACCGTAGGCGCGCAGCGCGTCGACGACGAGCGCATTGACAGGGAACCACACCGGGCCCCGCCAGTTGGAGTTGCCGCCGAACAGCCCAGTCGTGCCCTCGGCAGGGACATAGTCGACGCTCAATTGCATCCCGGCCAGCTCGATCGTGAACGGGTGCTCGCGATGCATCGCTGAAACCGACCGGACACCGTACGGCGACAGCATCTCCGACTCGTCGAGCAAGCGCTCGAGCAGCCGACCGAGCCGATCGGGGCCGACGAGCGCGAGCAGACTGCCGGTGGATCCATCGCGCACGTGCGACTGGTCGATGTGGTGGGCGAAGTGGGGCTTGTGCTCGATGAACCATGCGAGCTGTGCGGCGAACCGGGGGAGCCTGTCCAAAGTATCGGCCCCGAGAGTGGTCACCGCACACATCGGCAGGAGCCCGACCATCGAGCGCACACGCAACGGTGTCCGGTCGTTGCCCATGCGCAAGACGTCATAGTAGAAGCCGTCCTCGTCGTCCCACAGGCCCCGCTCGTGGATCGCAGTGGCGATATAGGCGAAGTGCTCGAGGAACTTCGTGCACATGTCTTCGTACGCTGGCGAGCGTTCGGTGAGCGCGAGCGCGATCTCGAGCATGTTCAGCGAGTACAGCGCCATCCATCCCGTTGCGTCTGACTGCTCGAGCCGTCCCTCGACGGGGAGTGGTGCCGAACGATCGATCGGACCGATGTTGTCCATCCCGAGGAAGCCACCCTCGAACACATTGTCACCGCCTGCATCTTTGCGATTGACCCACCAGGTGAAGTTGAGGAGCAGCTTGTGGAAGACCCGCTCGAGAAAGACCAGGTCAGGGGTGCCCGTGCGCTCGGCATCGATCGCGAACACCCGCAACGCGGCCCACGCGTGGACAGGCGGGTTGACATCGCCGAACGCCCACTCGTACGCGGGCAGCTGACCGTTGGGGTGCATGTACCACTCGCGACACATGAGCAAGAGCTGATCCTTCGCGAACCCTGCGTCGACGTGAGCGATGGCGACACACTGGAAGGCCAGATCCCACGTCGCGAACCACGGGTACTCCCATGTGTCGCAGACCGTGAGCACGTCGGCGTTGTTGAGGTGCCGCCACTCGCGATTGCGGCCAGACTTCCGGCTCTCGGGGGGCTGCGGCCCGGCAGGGTCGCCGTCGAGCCAATCCTCCACGTCGAAGTGGAACCACTGCTTGGTCCACATCATCCCACCGAGCGCCTGTCGAGCGATCATCTGTGCTTCCTCGTCGAGCCCGCCGAGCAGGTCGTCGTAGAACTCGTCGGCCTCCTTGCGTCGCTTCTTCACGGCGGTGGCGAAGGGTCGCGTCAGGCTGCCGCCGTCGGGGGCCAGGCGCAGGCGGATCTCGACGGTCTCGCCGGCCGCCACGTCCAACACGTACTGCAGCGCAGCCTTGGTACCCACGCCGCCGGGGTTCAGAGTGTCGGCGCCCTCGACCACGTGATCATTGATCGCGTCCTTGGGATACGCCGTGGTTGCCTCAGCGCCCCACAGGCGTGGCGCGTTCGACTCGTTGTCGCACACGAGCGCCCGCGGCGAACCGTCACCGACCAAGGTCATCGTTCCGAGGGATGCATGCTCGGCAATCAGCGACGTTCCCATGGCCGCGATCGAAGGCTTGGCCGAATCGTGGCCCCACGACCACGTGTTGCGGAACCAGATCGTCGGCAACGCGTGCAGCCGTGCCGCGTCAGGACCCGCGTTGCGCACGCGCAACGTGATGCACCAATCATCGTGATCGGCCTTCGCGTAGTCGGCCGAGATGTCCCAGTATCGGTCCTCGTCGAAGATGCCGGTGTCCAGCAACTCGTACTCCGGGTCGAGCCGTCCGCGGCGCCGGTTCTCGCCGGCCAGGTCGGCGTAGGGGAACTCGTCCTGCGGATACCAGTACCGCCATTGCATCCACGAATGGGTCGGGGTGGAATCGAGAAACCACCAGTACTCCTTGGCGTCCTCGCCGTGGTTGCCTTCGTTGCCCGTGAGCCCGAAGATCCGCTCCTTCAGGATCGGGTCGCGTTCGTTCCAGAATGCGAACGCGAAGCACAGGCGCTGAGCGTCGTCGCTCAGGCCGCCGAGACCGTCCTCGTTCCACCGATACGCACGCGAACGGGCATGATCATGAGGCAGGTCATCCCAAGCAGTGCCATGCGGGGAGTAATCCTCCCGAACCGTGCCCCACGCCCGCTCGGCGAGGTACGGACCCCATCGACGCCAGCGGTCCGCGTCGTTCAGCAGTCGGTCGCCTTCGGAGGTTGTCATGGGCGAACTGTCCCCACCTCCCTCGATCCGTTACACGTCGATCCAGTACGGTGACGCCGTGCGCGCCTACAAATTTCTCGATGCCGCCGGCAGAGGTCCGTTCACGGGAGCCGACTGGCCGGTCGGTGAATGGGTCGAGGCGGAAGAAGCAGCGCCGTGCCGAGCGGGTGTGCATGCGTGCCGTGCGGGCGATGTCGCCTATTGGATCACCGACTCGATGTGGCACGTCGAGATCGAGGGCGACGTGGTCGACTCGGTTCACAAGGTGGTCGGACAGCGCGGCCGACTGTTGTCCCCGGTGGATGGTGCCGACGAAGCGCTGCACGAGCTGCGCGAGTTGAGCGTGTGGCGTTCCCGCGACCGGGCAGTGGCCGCACTGCGCGCCGATGGAGCGGCGCTGGCCGACGATTTCGCAGCAGCCGATTCGCTGGAAGCTCTGGCCGAGCTGGACGACCGCTGCGACGACGCGACGTTCGCCGGGCGAGCCGCCGGCTTCGCCGCCGACACCGCCTTGTTCGCCATCGAGGGCCGTCACGCTCATGCGCCGTTCGGCGCAGCA
>JBGTEH010000010.1:0-3281 GCA_041747915.1 Ilumatobacteraceae bacterium | reverse complement strand
GGCGGGGACCACATCCGGTGGGTTCAGCTTCCGTTCGCCGGCATCGAGAACTTCGTCGATCACCTCGACCACGACCGCATGTGGACGTGCGGCAAGGGCGTGTACGCGGAGCCGGTCGCCGAGATGGCGTTGGCGCTCGGCCTCGCCGGCCTCCGCAACGTCGGTGCGTATGCCCGGGCGTCCGAGTGGAGAAGACCGGCGGGACGAAATCTCCTGAACGGCAACGTGACGATCGTCGGCGGGGGAGGGATCACCGAGTCGCTGGTGCGCCTTCTGCAACCGTGGAACTGTCGCATCACCGTGGTTCGCAGCCAGGTCCAGGCGATGGACGGCGTCGACGACGTCCTCGAGGCCGATCGGTACGCCGACGCGCTTCCCGGAGCAGATCTAGTCGTGCTCGCTTTGGCGCTCACGCCCGACACCGAGGCGATGTTCGGCGCCGACGAGTTCGCGCTGATGGAAAACCACGCCTGGATCGTCAACGTGGCGCGCGGGCGTCACATCGTCACCGACCACCTCGTCGACGCGCTCCGCGACGGTGTGATCGGCGGCGCCGGCCTCGACGTGACCGACCCCGAGCCGCTGCCATCCGACCATCCGCTCTGGTCGCTCGAGAACTGCATCATCACCCCACATGTCGGCAACACCCCTGAGATGGCCAAACCGTTGCTCGCACAACGGGTCACCGAGAACGTCCGCCGCTTCGCGCGCGGCTACGACCTCATCGGGCTCGTCGACGTCGACGCGGGCTACTGACGGCACGGTCACGCGACGGGTCGGCGTACGACGGGTCGTCGTCGCCGGACACGCCGTATCTTTGGTCGCATCGTGCCCACGCACTACGACACGCTCGGCGTTGAACCCACCGCATCCGACGCGCAGATCCGAGATGCGTACCGGAACCTCGCCCGTGAGCACCATCCCGATCGACGAGCGTTGACCGGATCCGCCGTCGGGTCGGCGTCGATGCCGGCGATCAACGAGGCGTACCGAGTGCTCAGCGACCCGGCTCGCCGGGTGGTCTACGACGCCAGCCAGCGACCGGCCAGCACCGAGCGAGGTGTGCCGGTGTCTGCGTCGCCGACCGATCACGTCGTGGCGATGCATCCGAGCCATCTGGGTCCAGCGCGGATCCCGTGGCGAGGGCTCTCGGCGGTGTTGATCATCGGTGTGATCGGGGTGGTCGTGCTCGCCCAGTTCACCGAACCGGGCGAACCCGCGGGACCCGACGGGATCCTGGGCGTCGGCAGTTGCGTGGCGATCGAACCGAACGGTTTCGCAGGTGAGGTTCCCTGCACCGGCGACATCACCGTCGACCTCGTCGTCGATGCGCTCGTGCCGTTCGACGCCACCTGTCCGAGTGGCACCGACGCTCATCAGGACCGTCAGGGGATGGGCATCGCATGCACGGCGAGTCCGTGATGTCGCCGCATTCGGCAGTGGCGTGATGACTCGGCGGCACTGGTATCTTGTGGGTTCCCTCAGGGGCGATTAGCTCAGCCGGAAGAGCGCCACGTTCACACCGTGGAGGTCGGGGGATCGAGACCCCCATCGCCCACCCTATAACGCCAGGTCAGAGGGCATATCGCCCGACCCGGCCGGTTGCGACCAACCGCCAGGTGCACACCAGGTGCACAGGATTTCCCGCAATCAATCGTGACGTACCGGCGCGCCACGGATGTCTCGACACGAGTCGACACCAGACATCACGTCTTGCGTTCGGTGTTGTCGGCGCGTCGAAGCACGTTCCGAGCTTCCGTCCCGGATCCCTGAACCCCGCCGATCGTCGCGTGGACGAAGGGCTAGCATCGGCGTCGTGACGTTGCTGGACCGGATCACCGTGAACCCGGAGATCTGTCACGGGTCGCCGACCATTCGCGGACTCCGCTATCCCGTGTCGATGATCATGGGCTTGCTGGCCAGCGGAATGACGACGGACGAAGTGTTGGCGGACTACGCCGACCTCGAGCGCGACGACGTACTCGCGGCGCTCGAGTACGCGGCGAAGGTCACTCAGACTCGTACCTCGGTACCGACGTCAGCGGCGTAGATGCGTCTGCTGGTCGACGCGCAGCTGCCAGTTCGTCTCGTCCCGATGCTGATCGAGTTGGGACACGACGTCGTGCACACTTCGGAACTGCCGAATGGCAACCGAACAGCGGATCCCGAGATCACTCGAATCGCCGAGGTTCAAGATCGGATCGTCGTCACGAAGGATCGTGACTTCGTCGACGGGCATCTGCTGTCGGGGGCGCCTCGTCGGCTGCTCCTGGTGTCGACGGGCAACATCCGCAACGATGACTTGATGGACTTGTTCGCCGCGTACTCCGACGCCTTGGCCAGTGCGTTCGACGACGTCGACTTCGTCGAACTGGACCGCGCCGTCCTCATCCTTCACGGGTGACGTCCGTGTCCCAATCTTCGGGACGGTGAGCGCGATGTGACATTCGTCACTGTGGGAGTGGTACCTGGTGTCCGCTGGTGACCGTTGGTGTCCGCTCATGTCCGCTGGTGTCCGAAGCGGCCCTCGCCCAGGGAATTGGGCCGCTTGTCAGGTGAATTTCATGGGTGTAAGTAGGACAGTCCCATGGATCCGATGGACGACATCGTGGAGCCGGCACCGCCCGAGCTGCTGACGGTCGAGGAAGCGTCGAAAGTGATGCGCATCGGTCGGCAGCTCGCGTACGACCTGGCGAACGACTACCTCGCGTCCGGGGGAACTCAGGGATTGCCGGTGATCCGCTTCGGCGTCAAGTGCCTGCGCGTGCCCCGTTGGGCATTGCTCGAGCTGGTGTCGACCGGCAACGTCGTGCGCCTGTGCGACGGGCGAGTCTCGTCAGGGGTCGCGGGTGGCGACTGAACCGTCCCGTCGCCCGGTTACCACAGGGCCCGAAGCAGCGAAGCTGCGACGGCAACTCGGTGCGACGTCGTGGGTGGTGCTCGAAGAGATGATGGAGCGCTCGACGGGCAACGGCGATCACGTCGTCGCCCAAGTGTCGATCCGTTCGCTCGCCTCCTCGCTCGGGTTCGCGAAGGACACTGTCGCCCGCGCCCTTCGCCGGCTCAGCGATCTCGGCATGATCGAAGCGGTCCAGGTGCGTGCCTCGTCCGGAGTCTTCGAGGCCGGTTCGTATCGCCATGCTGTCCCCGCCAGCTTCGTGTCCGTTGCCTGCCCGTCGCAGCCGCCTGCCGCTCCCTCGAGTTCTCGCTCGTCGGCCCGCTGCTCGTCCGGTCAGCTCTCGCTGCTCTCCGAGGTCTGAGAGCCCCTGTCGTGTCTGCTC
>JBGTEH010000009.1:0-4196 GCA_041747915.1 Ilumatobacteraceae bacterium | reverse complement strand
GGCGTGGGCGAGAAGACGGCGGCGAAGCTGATCAACACCTACGGCGGCCTCGACGGCATCTTCGAACACGTCGACGAACAGACGCCCAAGCTGCGCGAGTCGCTGGGCGAGCACGAGGATCGTGCGCGCAAGAACCTCGAGCTGATGCTGCTGCGCCACGACGCGCCGCTCGACGACGTCGACTTCGACGACCTGGCCGTGAGCCCGAACGCCGACGAGCTGAAGCGGTTGTTCGACTTCTTGGAGTTCCGCACGCTCGCCGGTCGCCTCGACGAGGCACTGTCGGCGATGGGCTCACCGGTGTACCTCGGTCCTTCGGACGAGCGTGCCGAACTCGTCGCCGAAGTGACCACAGCGGCAACGGCGACGCAGGCGGCAGCGGCGATCTCGTCGGCGTCGGTGCTCGACATCGCGGCGACGTGGGTGGGCGAGCCCGGTCGAAGCCCGCTGGCGGGCCTTGCAGTGGTGACCGACGCCTCGATGGCCGAGGTGCTCTGGATCCCCGCCGACGTGCTCGCGAACGACTCGGTGCGAGCGACGCTCGGCGCCCACGTCGCAGTGCACGGCCACAACGTGAAGCCGCTGATGCGTTCGCTGTTGGAGTTCGACGTCGAGCTGCGCGGGCTGACGCTCGATACCGCCATCGCGGCATATCTGATCGATCCGGCCGAGGCCCGATACACGCTGCCCGACCTGATCGAGAAGTACACGAAGTTCGCCCGCCCGTCCGACGACGCCGCCGGCAGCGGCCAGCTCGATCTCGACGGCACCTCGCTCGGCGACGCCGAGTTGGCCGCTCGTGACGCATTGGCTGTGCACGCGCTCGCAGAGCCGATCGTGGCGAGCATGCAGGCGCAGGGCATGGCTGAGCTGTACCGAACCATCGAGAACCCGCTCGTGCTCGTGCTCGCCAAGATGGAGCACGTGGGCGTCGGTGTCGACGTCGACGAACTCCGCGCGCTCGGCAAGCGCCTGTCCGACGAGGTGCAGACGCTGCAGGCAACGTTGCGTGAGGTCGCTGGGCGCGACGACCTCAACCTCAACTCGCCCAAGCAACTCCGAGAGATCCTGTACGACGAGCGCGGCCTCGCTCCCGGCAAGAAGACCAAGACCGGCTTCTCCACCGATGCCGCAACGCTGGAGAAGATCAAGGACCAGTGGCCAGAGTTCCTCGAGCCGTTGATGCGCTATCGCGAGGTCGAGAAACTGCGGAGTACGTACGGCGAGGGTCTGCTCGCCGAGGTGGCGCCGGACGGTCGAATCCATGCCACGTTCAATCAGACGGTGGCACGGACCGGACGGCTGTCGTCCGATCAGCCGAATCTGCACAACATCCCAGTGCGTACCGACGAGGGCCGTCAGTTCCGCAAGGCGTTCATCCCCGCCCCCGGCACCATGCTGTTGGTCGCCGACTACAACCAGATCGAGTTGCGCTGCATCGCGCACCTTGCGAAGGATCCTGGATTGATCGGGGCCTTCACGAGTGGCCAGGACATCCACAACGCCACTGCGTCGCGGGTGTTCGGCGTCGACCCGGCGGCGGTCACCGTCGAGCAACGCTCGAAGGCGAAGATGGTCTCGTACGGTTTGGCGTACGGCATGGAGGCCTACGGGCTCGGTCAGCGTCTCAACATTGCAACCGAGGAGGCGGCGGTGATCCTCGACGCCTACTTCGTAGCGTTCCCGAACGTGAAGAACTACATGGATCGCACGGTGATCGAGGCTCGGGAACGCGGATACACCGAGACGCTGTTCGGTCGCCGCCGGCCGATCCCCGAGTTGATGAACTCGAACTTCAGGGTCCGTCAGGCGGGCGAGCGACAGGCGATGAATGCGGGGATCCAGGGCCTTGCCGCCGACATCTTCAAAGTTGCCCTCGTGAACATCGACCTCGCGATCGTGGGAGGTGGCTACGAGAGCCGCCTCGTGCTGCAGGTCCACGACGAGGTCATCGTCGAGGTTCCCGAGGGCGAACACGACGTCGTGGGCGGCCTGGTCGTCGGGCTCATGCACGACGCAGCGCAGCTCGACGTTCCGCTCGAGGTGAACGTCTCGTGGGGCGAGACGTGGGCGTCGGCGAAGGGATGAGCATGCACGATGCCCCGGTGAGCTCGATCGTTGCGTCGCTCGACGAACTCGGCGAGCTGTATCGATCACCGAGTCGAATCGTGGCGGCGAAGAAGGCGCCCGTCATCGACGAGGCGTCCGCGGACTTCATCGCTCGATCGCCGTTCCTGACGATCGGCACCGTCGGCGCCGACGGCGGTTCCGACGTGTCGCCGCGTGGCGGTCCGCCCGGTTTCGTCCGCATGCTCGACGATCGTCACGTCGCGATCCCCGACCTGAACGGAAACAACCTGATCGACACACTGCAGGCGGTCGTCGCGACGGGCCGAGCGGGATTGTTGTTCATGGTTCCTGGGATGAACGAGACGATCCGACTCAACGGAGCGGCCTGGGTCACGACCGACGATGCGATCCTCGACCTGTGGACCGCCGAGCTCCGTCGACCGACCTCGGCGATCGTCGTGCGTGCGGACGAAGTGTTCATGCACTGCGCCAAGGCGTTCCGCCGCGGTCGAGTGTGGGATCCGACGAGCTGGGCCGAACTCGCCGATGCGCCCGACGGTCTCGCTGTGCTCAATGCGCAAGGACTCGTCGCCGCCAACGACGCGGCCACGCGCGAGTTCCTCGAGGGTGAGTACCTCAAGGATCTCGCGGCCGATCAGCCCGATCAGCCAGAGCGGTAACGTCGAGTGGTCGAGCGCGATCACTGGTTCGAGCCTCTTGCCGACCACATGGGCGCGGCGTATGACCGCTACGCCCATACGAAGGGCACGGTCCAAGAGGTCGATCACGTCGTCACCATGCTCGAGCTTCGACCGGGCGAACGGGTTCTCGACGTCGGGTGCGGTACCGGGCGTCATGCGCACGAGTTGGGTGCTCGCGGCGTCGACGTGGTCGGCGTCGACATCAGCCAACGCTTCATCGAGGTCGCCCGCAACCGCTCGGGCGACGAGCTTCAGGAGCGGCCGGCGGGTCGGAGCGTCATCGCCCCCGGCTCGGTGACGTTCGAGCGGTGCGACGCACGGACGCTGACGTTCGACGATGAGTTCGATGCGGTGATCTGTCTGTGCCAAGGGGCGTTCGGGATGATGACGGCCGACGGTGACGATTCGGCCGTCGTGGCTGCGATTGCGCGTTCGCTACGACCGCGCGGGCGGCTCGCGTTGAGCGCGTTCAACGCGTACTTCGCCGTGAGGTACCACGACGACGCCACCTTCGACGCGTGGGCCGGTGTCTCACACGAGGTCACCGAAGTCCGCTCGGAGGCGGGAGCCGCCCGTCCGGCCGAGCTGTGGACGGGCTGCTACACGCCGCGAGAGTTGCGGCTTCTGCTGTCCGCCCACGGATTCGCCGTCGACTCGATCTCCAGCGTCGAGCCCGGCGCCTATGTCCTCGCTCCAGCCACCACCGAGTCTCCCGAATTCCTCACCATCGCCCACCTCGCCTGACCCACCCCCGTCTTTCCGAAAAATGCGGTTCGATGCCCGCCAGGCGGGCTCATCTCCGCACGTTTCGGGTGGCCGGAGGCCCGACCCCTGAAATGTGCGCTCGATTGCCCACCAGGCGGGCAGAATCCCGCATTTTTCGGAATGGCGGGGTGGGGGAGGGGCCGTGGTCGATAGTGGTGGGGGCTGGTACCATGGACGGCTGCGTCACGCCTGTGGCGCGTTCGCGTGCTGTACGCGTTCAGCCCTCCTACGTTCACACCTTCAACGTCCGTTCCGAAAGCAGTCCGTCCCTTGTCCGACACCGCAACCACCTCCGAGTCTCCCGTCAACCAGATGGGAACCTTCGACGACGAGGGCGTCTACACCCCACGCCAGATCGTGTCCGACGATCTCGGCATGTCGTTCGCCGATGCGATCGACGGAACCATGGTCACCGTCGAGGACGGCCAGCTCGTCCACGGCACCGTGGTCAAGATCGACAAGGACGAGGTGCTCCTCGACATCGGCTACAAGAGCGAGGGTGTCATCCCGGCTCGCGAGTTGAGCATTCGCAACGACATCGACCCGTCCGAGGTCGTGTCGCTCGGCGAGGCCGTCGAAGCCCTCGTTCTCACCAAGGAGGACAAGGAAGGCCGTCTGCTGCTCTCCAAGAAGCGCGCTCAGTACGAGCGGGCCTGGGGC
>JBGTEH010000008.1:0-10845 GCA_041747915.1 Ilumatobacteraceae bacterium | reverse complement strand
GCCTCGGCTCCGACACGGGCGGCTCGATCCGCCAGCCCGCTGCGCTGTGCGGCGTCGTCGGGGTGAAGCCCACATACGGCGTTGTGAGTCGATACGGGCTCGTTGCGTTCGCATCGAGCCTCGACCAGATCGGGCCGTTCGCGAACAACGTCGCCGACGCTGCACTCCTGCTCGAAGCGATCTCCGGCCACGACCCGATGGATTCCACCTCGATCCAACAGGGGCCGCTCGACCTGACGGCTGGGCTCGAACTCGGCGTGGCCGGCTTACGCGTCGGGCGAATCACCGACCTGCCACCGGGGGCCAGCGCCGATGTGGTCGAGCGGCTCGAGCAGGCCTTCGACGCGCTCCGTGACGCCGGGGCGGACATCGTCGACGTCACGGTGCCGGCGTTCACGTACGGCCTCACCGCGTACTACCTGATCGCGCCGGCCGAGGCCTCGAGCAACCTGGCACGCTACGACGGTGTTCGCTTCGGGCATCGAGTCGAGGCGCCCGACACGAACGCGATGTACATGGCTACGCGCACCGACGGCTTCGGTGCCGAGGTCAAGCGCCGGATCATGCTCGGTACGTACGCGCTGTCGGCTGGGTACTACGACGCCTACTACGGACGTGCGCTCAAGGTGCGTCGGCGCATCGCCGCAGACTTCGGCGCCGCCTATGAGCGCGCCGACGTGCTCCTCACTCCGGCGTCGCCGACGGTCGCGTTCCACCTCGGCGACAAGACCGCCGACCCGATGTCGATGTACCTCTGCGACACCTACACGATCCCATCGAACCTCACCGGCGATCCCGCGATGAGTGTCCCGTTCGGAGCGGGCGACGACGGCCTACCGGTCGGCGTGCAGATCCTGGCCCCTGCCCTTCAGGAAGCGACGATGTTCCGAACGGCGGTCGAACTCGAGCGCAGGACGCCGGCATGACCGAGGCCCGCGCGACCGACACCGGAGCGTCGGCGCCAACTGCATGGACGTTGCGCGGGTACGAGATGGTCGTCGGGCTCGAAGTGCACGTCGAACTCGCGACGCGGACGAAACTGTTCTCGGCGTCGCCCAACCGGTTCGGCGACGAACCGAACACGAACATCGATCCAGTCACGCTCGGGCTGCCCGGGGCGCTGCCGGTGCTGAACCGCCAAGCCGTCGAACTCGCGATGCGGCTCGGCCTCGCCGTCAACTGCACCGTGCAGCGATCGACGTTCGCGCGCAAGAACTACTTCTACCCCGACATGCCCAAGGCCTACCAGATCAGCCAGTACGACGAGCCGATCTGCGTCGACGGCTGGCTCGATCTGCCCGATGGTTCCCGAGTCGGCATCGAGCGGGCGCATCTCGAGGAGGACACCGGCAAGTCGACCCACATCGGGGGCACCGGCGGCCGGATCCACGGCAGCGATCATTCTCTGATCGACTTCAACCGAGCAGGAGTTCCGTTGGTCGAGATCGTGAGCCGTCCCGACATCCGCAACCCGGAACAGGCCAAGGCATACGTCAGCGAACTGCGGGCGATCCTCGTGGCTGTCGGAGCGTCGGATGCGAAGATGGAGGAGGGGTCGATGCGCGTCGACGCCAACGTCTCGGTCCGCTTGCCGGGCGCCGATTTCGGGACTCGCTGCGAGATCAAGAACGTCAACTCGGTGCGGTCGGTGGGCCGGGCGATCGAGTACGAGGCGCAGCGCCAGGTCTCACTGGTTGAGGCGGGGGAGTCGATTCGCCAGGAAACCCGCCACTGGGACGAGACCGACGGTCGCACGCACACGCTTCGCAGCAAGGAGGATGCGGACGACTACCGGTACTTCCAGGAGCCTGATCTGGTGGTCGTCGACCCCGACCCGGAGTGGATCGAACGTGTCCGGTTCTCGCTGCCCGTGCTGCCTGCCGCACGGAGGCTCCGCCTCGCCGAAGCGACGGGCGAACGCGCCGACGCCGAGGCGGTACTCGTGGTGACCGATCGTGATCAGGACGGCTACGTCCTCGCTGTCGCTGCTGCGGGCGGCGATGCCCGGCGAGCGCTCGTCCATGTGAAGGAGGCTTTCGCCGACGAAGGCGCCGCACCGCACGTCCCCGCGGGCGACCTGGCCACGCTGACCCGCTTGGAGATCGACGGCGAACTCACCGCCACCCAGGCCAAGCAGGTGCTTGCTGATCTCGTGGCCCACGGCGGCGGAGATGCACGAGCGATTGCCGCCGACAAGGGCTTCGAGGCGATGGACACTTCCGAGCTCGAATCGTTCGTCGATGACGCCATCGCCGCGCATCCCGAAGCCTGGCAGAAGTTCTGCGACGGTGAGGTCAAAGCGATGGGCGCTCTCGTGGGGGCGATCATGAAGGCGTCAAATGGTCAGGCCGACGGCAAGGCCGCGACTGCGCTGCTGGAAGCCCGTCGCTCCGCAACCTGAAACGCTGGGGTCTGACCCCAGCGTTTCAGGTGGGTGAAGCCCCTGACTCGTCGGCGCGCTTGCGGCGTCGCCACACTCGCCGGATGGACTTCGAGATCCCCGCCGACATCCAACAGACCCTCGATCAGCTCGATGCGTTCATCGAAGCGGAGATCAAGCCGCTCGAGCAGCAGGACGACAACATCCGATTCTTCGACCATCGACGCGAGTGGGCGCGCACCGACTTCGACAACGACGGCGTGCCGAGGGCCGATTGGGAAGCGTTGCTGCGCGAGATGCGTCGACGTGCCGATGCGGCCGGCTGGCTGCGCCTCGCTCTGCCGAGCGAGTTCGGTGGTCAGGACGCCACCAACCTGAAGATGGCGATCATCCGCGAGCATCTCGCGTCCAAGGGACTCGGGCTGCACAACGACCTCCAGAACGAATCGTCGATCGTCGGCAACTTCCCCACGGTTCTGATGATGCGCGACTTCGGCACCGACGAGCAGAAGGCCGCTTGGATGCCCGGCTTTCTCGACGGCACCCGTCGCCTCGCCTTCGGGCTGACCGAGCCGAATCACGGCAGCGACGCCACCTACATGGAGACGACCGCTGTTCGCGACGGCGACGAATGGGTGATCAGCGGGATGAAGCGGTGGAACTCGGGGCTCCACCACGCCACTCACGACATCATCTTCGCTCGCACATCGGGCGAACCGGGCAGTCCCAAGGGCATCAGCGCCTTCCTGGTGCCGACCGATGCGCCCGGATTCAAGGTCGAGTTCTTCTGGTGGACGTTCAACATGCCGACCGACCACGCCGAGGTGAGCCTGACCGACGTGCGTGTCGGCGCCGATGCCCTGTTCGGCGACGTCGATCGCGGCCTCGAACTCGCCCAGCACTTCGTCCACGAGAATCGGATCCGCCAGGCCGCGTCGTCGCTCGGAGCTGCCCAGTACTGCATCGACGAAGCGGTGGCCTACGCCAACAGTCGCACGACGTGGGGTAAGCGTCTGTCCGTCAATCAGGGCATCCAGTTCCCGCTCGTCGAGCTGCACACCGAGGCCGCCATGCTGCGCCAACTCGTTCGCTACACCGCGTCGATGCTCGACACGAAACACCACATGGAGGTGACGCATCTCGTGGCGATGTGCAACTACCGCGCCAATCGCCTCGCCTGTGATGCGGCCGACCGTGCGATGCAGACCTGCGGCGGTGTGGGCTACTCACGTCATATGCCGTTCGAGCACATTTATCGCCATCATCGTCGCTACCGCATCACCGAGGGGTCCGAGGAGATCCAGATGCGCAAGGTCGGCCAGCACCTCTTCGGCTTCGGCCGCACGTGATGTAACGCCGGTGTCTGACACCAGCGTCACATCAGTCGGGGGTTGGGTCGTCGAGTTGCTGCTGGAGTGACGGGGCGGCGAGGCCGATCACGTCACCGGCGGTCGGCAGCGGATCGTTGCGGCACAGGAACGCCATGCGACCCTCCTCGACGCGAACCATCGGGATGAACAGTTCGTCGGTGATCGCCGATTCGCCGAGGTCACCGATGCGCGCGCCGCGCACCTTCCAGCCCTGGCGCGATCGTTCGTCCAATGTCGAGTAGTCGAGGCCGGCGAGGCCGATCAGGCGGCCCAGATGCTCCTCCGGCACGGCAACGTCGCCCGTTCGGCGCCGGGCGGGCGCGAGCTGGAAGACCTCGCGCCTGCCGAACACCCTGGAGAAGCGAGCGGTCGCCAACGCGTTGACCTCGTCGTTCGACGTGAACGCCAAGAGGCGGCCGATGCCGCGCAGGTCGAGCACGTGGGTGGCATCCTCCGACAGCACACTGATCCGACGCGCCGGCAGACCGGCAGCGATTGCTCGTGTCACGTTGTAGGGGTCGGTGTCGACGAGCAGCGTCTTGATGTCGCGCTTGCCGAGTTCGACACCGAGACCTCGGCCGACAGCATGCGCGCCGGCGATCAGCACGCCATGGACCTGTGCATCGGCGAGGCCCAACCATCGTGCCGCCGGACCGGCGGCGAACCCGTAGACCACGATCGTGCCGATGATCACGAGGAAGACGATCGGCACGATCTTGGAGGCGTCGGCGATGCCCTCCTCTTCGAGTCGGATCGCAAAGATCGCCGAGACCGCGGCTGCGACGATCCCGCGCGGGGCCATCGTCATGAGAAACGCGCGCTCGCGCCACGACAGTGACGTGCGCACCGTCGACACCACGACCGCCAGCGGCCGTGCCACGAGGACCAGGACCGCCACGAACAGCAGCGCCGGCACGAGGACGTCGCGTAGGGCTCCCGCCTCGATGCGGGCCGCCAACAGGATGAAGAGCACCGAGATCAGCAGCGTGCGCAGGCTCTCGTTGAACTCCAGGACGTGTCGGATCGTCGAACTCTCCCGTCGCGCGAGGTAGATGCCGAGGACGGTCACGGCGAGCAGACCCGACTCCTCCTGCACCTCGTTGGCGGCGACGAACGAGGCGACGACGAAGGCAAACGTGACCGGCACGACGAGTTGGTCGGGAATCAGGAACCGTCGCAACGCTGTGTCGAGGATCACCGCCGCAGCGAGCCCCAGCCCGGCACCGGCCACGAGCGTGAGGAGCAGAACGCCGATCAGCTTCGACACTGCTTCGTTGGGAGCATCCGTCACGACGATCTCGAACGCCAGCAGCGCACCGGTGGCGCCGATCGGATCGATCAGCACACCCTCGGCGCGCAGGATCGGCCCGGTCGGGCCCGCCGGGCGGACGAAGCGCAGCAGTGGACCGATCACGGTCGGCCCCGTGACGACGAGCACTGCGCCCAACACCATCGATGCCGCGTTCGAGATGTCGAAGACCGCGCGAGCGCTGATCCAGGCCACCAGGAACGTGATGATCGCACCGACGCTGATCAGCCGCCGAACCACTGCGCCGGTCGAGCGCAGCTCACGGGGAGGCAGGTCGAGTCCGCCCTCGAAGAGAATGACCGCGACCGCCAGCGACACGAGTGGGAACAGCGTACCACCGAGCAACTCGTCAGGATCCACGATGCCGGTGACGGGCCCGAGCAGCAATCCGGCGAGCAGCAGGGCGATGATCGACGGAATCTGCGTGCGCCACGCCAGCCACTGAGCGAGCATTCCTGCTCCCAGGATCAGTGCCAGTGAGGGTCCAACGGCGGATTCGCCGGCCGCCAGTACCGCAGTCACGCTCGGCCACGGCGCAGGTCGAGTCCAGACATCCGGCGAGATCGTAGTTCCTCGGCCCGACGCCGGACCGCACGAGCCACGGCGGTACCGTCGCCACAATGGGAGCACGCATCGAACGGATCACCTTCCCCGGCGGTCAGGGAACCGACTTGGCCGCTCGGCTCGACCTGCCGGCCGGTCCGCCGCGGGCGTACGCGCTCTTCGCCCACTGTTTCACATGCGGCAAGGACATCCATGCAGCGTCGCGGATCGCCAATGCCCTCACCGACGTCGGTTTCGGGGTGCTGCGCTTCGACTTCACCGGGCTCGGGATGAGCGACGGTGAGTTCGCCAACACCGACTTCACGTCGAACACCGAGGATCTCGCCGCCGCCGCGGACTGGCTGCGCGTCAACCATCGTGCACCACAGGTGCTGATCGGTCATTCGCTCGGCGGTGCGGCGGTACTTGCGATCGCCGGAGCGATCCCCGAGGTGCGCGCCGTCGCAACGATCGGCGCGCCGGCCGACGCCGAGCACGTGACCAATGTGTTCTCGGGCTCGCTGGAGCGAATCGAGGCCGAGGGTGTCGCCGAGGTGGAACTCGCCGGTCGGTCGTTCACCATTCGCCGTGAGTTCGTCGACGACCTCCGCAATCAGGTCGTCACCGAGCGTGTCTCGACGATGAAGAAGGCGCTGCTCGTTCTGCACTCGCCGGTCGACAACACCGTCGGTATCGACAGTGCTGCGGAGATCTTCCTCGCCGCGCGCCATCCGAAGAACTTCGTGTCACTCGACGGAGCCGACCATCTGTTGTCGTCGTTCTCGGACGCCGCGTTCGCTGCGGCGATGATCGGGGCCTTCGCGGATCGCTACATCGTCGATGAGAGCGGCGCCCTCGATGCTCCGAAGGCGACAGCGCCGGTGGTTGTCGCCGAGACGAGTCAGGGAGCGTTCCTCAACCACGTCGTCGTCGGCCGTCACCGTCTGCTGGCCGACGAACCCGAATCGATCGGCGGATTCGATGCCGGCCCCTCACCGTACGACTTCCTCGGTGCGGCTCTCGGTGCGTGCACGTCGATGACTCTTCGGCTCTACGCCGACCGCAAGAAGTTGCCGCTCGACCGCGTGTCCGTGGAGGTCACCCACGACAAGGTGCACGCGGCTGACTGCACGGAGTGCGCAACCGACGAGGGACTCGCCGGTCGCACCGGCATGATCGATCGGTTCGAGCGTGTGCTGCACATCACCGGCGACGAGCTCACCGACGCCGACCGCGCCAAGCTCCTCGAGATCGCCGACAAGTGCCCCGTGCACCGCACACTCGAGGCGTCCAGTTCCATCGTCACCGTCCTTGCCGACCACGCTCACCCCTGAATCCGTTGTCGCACCATCGGGACGTGGGCGAGGGACCCGTCGCGGCGTCGCACCAGAGCGGCGTTGAACTCTGCGCTCATGATCGTTGCGATTGCCAACAGGCTGAGCCACGTGACGATGCCGAGCACCAGAGCGAACTGACCGTACGTCTCGCTGGCGTTCGTGCTGATGCGCACGACGATCATCGAGCCGAACTGCTGGAGCAGCGTCGCGGCGACGCCTGCGGTCACCGCGCCTGGCCAGACGTCGCGCCATGTCGTGTCGGCAGCCGTGAGATACCGGTACATCACCGCGAGCAGCACCACGTTGATCGCGAGCGTGGCGATGGCGAGCAGGATGCGACCGCCGAGCGGGAGCCCGAGCCCGTCGAGGATCGCGCCGGCCGTGAGACCGGCGATCTGCGCTCCGCCGATGAACACCAGACCGAGCAATGCCTTCCCCCGCTGTTCGTGCATGGCATCGCGATGATCGACATCGATCTCCCACACGTCGTCGAGCGCACCCTGAAGCGCGACGAACGCCTTGGTGGCGCTCCACAGAGCGGTGGCCAGCCCGACGATCAACACCCATACGCTGCCGTCGAGCCCCGCCGGATCGTTCTCCAACTCGGCGCCCAACACCGGGATGTCGGCCAACGCGCCGTCGATGATGCGCTGCTGGAGTTCCTGATTGTCCTGCAGGACGAACGCCAGGATCGTGGTCGCTACGAGCAGCAGCGGAAAGATCGACAGGAAGCCGAAGAACGCGAGCACCGACGCGTTGCGCCCAGAGATGTGTCGGCGCCAGCCGTCGAGGGTGTCGACGCCGACATCGATCGCGCCGTGTCGGGCGCGGAGTTTCAGTACTCGCTCGCTCGTCGTCCATGCCATCGGGCTACAGCATTCCCGAATCGGCGAGGGTCCAATCGATCGGCTCCCGCCCGGCCGCGAGCAACGCAGCGTTGGCTCGACTGAACGGCTTGCTTCCGAAGAATCCGTTGTGGGCCGACAGCGGTGACGGGTGCGCCGACTCGATCACGATGTGGCGCGTCGTGTCGACGAGCGAGCGCTTGCGTCGCGCCGAGTTGCCCCACAGGATGAACACGACCGGCTCCGCTCGTTCGCTGACGACCGAGATGATCCGATCGGTGAACCTCTCCCAGCCGTGCTTCTGATGTGAGCCGGCGTTCCCGGCCCGCACGGTCAGCGTGGTGTTGAGGAGCAGAACGCCGTTGCGGGCCCACGCTTCGAGGTTGCCGTGGTCGGGTACGTCGAGACCGAGATCGTCGTGCAACTCCTTGTGGATGTTCGCCAGCGACGGCGGGACACGCACTCCATGGCGCACCGAGAAGCACAGCCCGTGAGCCTGTTGCGGACCGTGGTACGGGTCTTGCCCGAGGATGACCGCCCGAGTCGCCGCGTGGGGAGTGAGGTGCAACGCCGCGAACACGTCATCGGGCGGCGGGTACACCGTGTTGGTCGTGCGCTCGTGGGCGACGAATGCCTGCAAGGAGTTCCAGTACGGCGCGTCGAACTGATCTCGCAGCAACGGGTTCCAGTCGGTCTTGGTCATCCATCCACCTGCCTAGCATGAAGGTCGTGTTCGATCACCTCGAACGAGTTCGACTCGCCACGTTGCCCACCGCCCTGGAGGCCGGGCCGACACTCGACGGGGGAGCGCGGATGTGGGTCAAGCGCGACGACCTGACGGGGCTCGGGGGCGGAGGCAACAAGGCGCGCAAACTCGAGTTCCTCTGTGGCGAGGCGCTCGCTCGCGGGGCGGGCGCGTTGGTGACCGTCGGAGCGGCGCAGTCGAATCACTGTCGGATGACGGCGGCCGCCGGGGTTCGCTTGGGCCTCGAGGTGCACCTGGTGCTGTCGGGCGATCGACCCGACGACGTCACCGGCAACCAGCTGTTGTCGAGGATGTTCGGGGCGCAACTGCACTTCACCGGCGCCGAGGAGAGCCACTGGGGCGAGCTGGAGATGGCCCGCGAATCGCTGACCGAGCAGCTCGCCGACGATGGCCTGCGCCCATACGACATCCCGATCGGCGGCAGTACGGCCGTGGGGGCCGTGGGCTATGCCGCTGCCTTCATCGAGTTGCTCGATCAGTTCGATGCGGCAGGTGTCGCGCCGAGCGATGTCGTTTTCACCTCATCGAGCGGTGGCACCCATGCCGGCCTGCTGGCCGGTCGGGCGGCCGCCGCGCATGGCGGCCGCAGTGTCCCGAACGTGATCGCCATCGGCGTGGCCAAGGGCGTCAACGTGGGCCGGCCCGACATCGAGGAGCTCGCCAACCACACGCTCACCCTGATGGGTTCGACGGCGATCGTCGCCGCCGAAGACGTGGAGGTCGACACTCGATGGATGGGCGAGGACTACGCCGTGCCCACGACCGCCGGCGACGCCGCCATCTCGTGGGCGGCGCGCCACGGTGGCTGGCTGCTCGACCGCACCTACTCGGGCAAGGGGTGCGCCGGGTTGCTCGGGCTCGCAGCCGAGGGTCGATTCGGCAGCGATGTCGTGTTCATCCACACGGGAGGCTGGCCGGCGTTGTTCGCAGCCGACGGTCGGCCGCCGGAGCCCGACGATGCTCCACCCGAGCTGCGCGATCGGGACCGGTAGCGTTGTCGCCATGAGCGATCAGATCATCGATGTCGACCTGCTGTCGTTCGAGCGCACCACGGGCGCATCGCGCCGCGCCGTCGTCGACGGGGTCCGGCGAAGCCTGGAGACCGGATTCGTCTACACGAACCACGACCTCTCCGAAGACCTCCTCGACACCGCCTATGCGATGCTGCGCACGTTCTTCGAGCTGGCCGCCGACGAGAAACAACGCTTCGTGGCGCCGGGAGCCAACGGCCAGACGGGCTACACAGGATTGCTCGTGGAGACGGCGGCGTCGAGTGACAAGCCCGACTGGAAGGAGATGCTGAACTGGTCGGCACCGATCGCCGCTGGGCACCCCCTCAAGCGCAAGTTCTCCACCGCCTATCCCGACCAGGTCCTGCCCGAGGACGCGGTGCCGGGGATCACCGAGGTGCTGTACCGGTTCCACGAATCGATCGCCGACCTGCAGCGCCGTTTCCTCCGCGTGATCGCTGAGGGCATCGGCTGCCACGAGACGTTCTTCGACGACATGGTGGCCGACGGACCCACCCTGACGCGGGCGATCCGCTATCCGGCGATGGCCGAACTCGGCGACGACGGCCACGTGTGGGCAGCCGAACACGGCGACATCAACCTCATCACGGCGTTACCGCGCTCCACCGCCCCAGGCCTGCAGGTGAAGGTCGGCGACGACTGGGTCGACGCGACGCCTCCCGACAATGCGGTGATCATCAACACCGGCATCATGTTGGAGCGGCTCACCAACGGCACGATTCCGGTCGGCCTGCATCGCGTGGTCGCCGCACCGGGCTATAAGGGCGAGCGCTACAGCGTCGTGCAGTTCTGCCACCCGCGCCCATGGACGATCTTGTCGCCGGTGCCGTCGTGCTGCACCGACGAGCGTCCGCAGCGCTTCGCCGCGATCAGCGCCGAGGATGCGCTCGACGAGGTGCTCTACGAGATCAACCTCGTCGAGACCGCCCGCCGCGTCGGCTGAATCGACCCCCAAATCCCCGTTTGCGGCGCGCTTTGGGTGACCCGGTCCACCGTTTTCGCGCCGCAAACGGGGATTTCGGGTCGGGATGTGTCGGGATTGGTCGCGGGCGCCGGCCCCACCGGTATTTCGTTTGCGGCGCGCTTTGGGTGACCCGGTCCACCGTTTTCGCGCCGCAAACGGGGATTTCGAGTTACGGGCGCAGGAGGGGTGGGCGGAGTCGATCGCCGTCGCGACGCTGGGCGAGTTCGATCCAGATCGGTGTGGGCACGTCGAGCGGGGCCGACCACGACGCCGGCACCTGGGTCGACCCGCCGGCGCCGG
>JBGTEH010000007.1:0-3489 GCA_041747915.1 Ilumatobacteraceae bacterium | reverse complement strand
CCTCGGCATCGGTGAACTCGGTGAATCCGACCAGGTCGGTGAACAGCACGGCGGCCGACGAGCTGACGTCGCCGACTCTGTTCATCGGTTGACGACGGTGACTCGGCCGCTCACCGATCGGGCGACGACGACGCAGTCGTGCGTGGCCGTGGTCGTGCGAGCATCCTCTGGTGACCTTGCGACGAACGCCTCGACACCGGCCGGCAGCACCACAGCGACCCGGCCGGACACGGTGTCGGCAACGACATCGTGCGCCCCGGCGAGTTCGACGTCGATCCGGCCGCTGGTGCAATGAGCGCGAACCGATCCTGTCGCGTCCTTCACGATGATCCGGCCGCTGCGAGTCGTCACGTCGGCACCACCGCAGTGGCCGATCTCGACTCGCGCGCTCGCGGCCACGACTCGACATTCGCCGTCCACTCGGCCGACGACGACCCGGCCCGCGGCGGTTCGCGCATCGACCGATTCCGCGTGCTCGACGTCGATTCGTCCCGACTTCGTGAGCGCCGAGACCGCCCCGACGCGACCTTCGATGGTGATCCGGCCCGACGTGGTCCCGACCACCAGATCGGTTCCAACGGGAACACGCACCTCGACCTTCGAGCTGCCACCGTCGATCGTCACCGGTCGCCCGGTCGCGATCGGACCCGTGCTCGACAGCACCTCGTGGCGTCCAGATTCTGCGAGGATGTGGACCGCGCCACTCCGCGTACTGATGCGAACGGACAACACCTCGACTGGTGCGGGCCAGGACATTCCCAGACGGTACTCCTCCGGTCGACCGTGCGTCAGGTGGTCAGGGGTCACGCGCCGATCGACGTCACCGCCGACCCATTCTGTGCGGGACCGTGCCCGCTCAGCGCACGATCCAGCACATTTTTCGGAGTTCGGGTGGGGTGGCGGGGGTCAGTCGAGGCGTTCGATGATGGTGGCGTTGGCCATGCCACCGCCCTCGCACATCACCTGCAGGCCGTAGCGGCCGCCGGTGCGCTCGAGTTCGTTGAGCAGTGTCGCCATCAGCTTGGTGCCCGACGCGCCGAGCGGGTGGCCGAGGGCGATCGCTCCGCCGTTGACATTCACCTTGCTCATGTCGGCGCCGGTCTCCTTCTGCCAGGCGAGAACGACCGAGGCGAACGCCTCGTTCACCTCGAAGAGGTCGATGTCGTCGATCGACAGGCCGGTCTTCTCGAGGATCTTCTTGGTGGCGGGGATCGGGCCTTTGAGCATCGTGACCGGATCCGTGCCGGTGACAGCGAAGGCGTGGAAGCGCGCTCGCGGCTTCATTCCGAGCTCCTCGGCCTTCTCCTTGCTCATGATGAGCACCGCCGACGCGCCGTCGGAGATCTGCGAGGAGTTGCCGGCGGTGATCACACCGTCTTCCTTGAACGCCGGCTTGAGCTTGGCGAGAGTCTCGGCCGTGGTGCCTTCGCGAATGCCCTCGTCGGACGTGACGAGCTCGGTCTGGCCGTCGATCTCGACCTCGACGGGGACGATCTCGTTCTCGAAACGCCCCTCATCGCGAGCCACAGCGGCGCGCTGCTGGCTGATCGCACCGAACTCGTCGAGGTCCTCGCGGGTGATGCCGTACTCGGTGGCGATCATGTCGGCGCCGATGCCCTGGGGCGGCAGGCCGGTCTCGGCATATCGGTCGAGCTGCTCTTGGGGGAAGGGGAAGCCCATGCCCTGGACGATCGATGCGCCCATCGGGGTGCGCGTCATCACTTCGACGCCGGCCGCGACGACCACGTCGTACGCGCCGGCCATCACTCCCTGCGCTGCGAAGTGCATCGACTGCTGACTCGATCCGCACTGCCGATCGATCGTGGTCGACGGCACCTCTTCGGGCCAGCCGGCGGCGAGAACGGCGTTGCGTCCGATGTTGAGCGACTGCTCACCGACCTGCATCACGCAGCCCATGATCACGTCGTCGACCATCGCGGGGTCGAGTCCGTTGCGCTCCTCGAGCGCCTTGAGCACATGCGCCGCGAGTGCGGCGGGATGCTGGTCCTTCAACTTGCCGTTGCGCTTTCCGCCGGGGGTGCGGACGGCGTCGACGATCACTGCTTCGATCATGCTGATTCTCCTGTGTTGGTGATTGGGGTCTTGGAAATCGCTGTTGCGAGGTTGTGCTGGAGGCGGGTCATCACCCATGCCAGTGCCTGGCGTTCTTCGCGGCCGATGCCGTGACGGAGTTCTGCCCGCAAGACGGTGTCGACCTCGCCGACGCGCGCGGCCATCGTGCGGCCGTCGTCGGTGATCGCTACCAGCCAGACCCGCCGATCATCTGCTCGCGACTGACGCTCGACCAGACCGCGGGCCTGGAGCATGTCGATCACGGAGCCGATCGCGGCGCGCCCGATACCGAGGTGATCGGCAAGATCGGTCTGCGTCGTGCCCCCGAACTCGGCGACGTAGCCGAGGAGTGACGCTTGGGTGAGATTGAGGTCGAGGGCCGCGAGGCGCGCATCGAAGGCGACGCGCAGCAATCGGGCAGTCGACATCAGCGTCGACTCCACACGCAGCCACGGGGGCGAATCCAGTTCGTGGGTGGTGAGGTTCGGCGGTGTCATGTGGTGAGAGTCATCGGATGCGCGTCATGCGGCTGGTGATGTTCGGTGTGGACACATACTGTACGGTGCCATACAGTAGTGCAACAGTTGATCGCCGTCGAAATTCCACGCCGAGTACCCACGCCGAGTACCGATGCCGACGTTTCAGGAAGGGACACCCATGACCGCTACCCAGACAACCACCGGACTCACCGAGGCCGAGGCCGCCGAGTTCCGCAAGAAGTGCGTCGACTTCATGGAGCAGTTCGGTACCAAGGCCGGTGCGAATCTCGACGACCAGAAAGCGTTCCTGGCCGCCGCTGCGGAGGCGGGCCTCGCCGGACTCCCCGTTCCTGCGGAATACGGAGGCGGTGGCAAGACGCTCGCTCACGAGAAGATCTGGCGCGAGGTCAAGGGCAACTACCCGATGCCCGACACCGAATTCATCATCTCGCACGGCATGTGCATGCCGATGCTCGCCGAGTACGGCACCCATGAGCAGAAGGAGCGCTTCCTCGCCGACAACATCTCAGGCAAGACCATGTGGTGTCAGATGTTCTCCGAGCCGGGCGCCGGCTCCGACGTGGCGAGTCTGCAGACCAAGGCTGAACTCGACGGCGACGAATGGGTGATCAACGACCAGAAGGTCTGGACCACCCTGGCGCACAAGTCCGACTACGGGCTGTGTGTCGCTCGCACCGATCCCGACCAGGTCAAGCACGCCGGCATCTCGATGTTCATCATCGACATGCGCGGCCAGGGCGTCGAAATCCGCCCCATCCACCAGATCGACGGCGGGTCGCACTTCAACGAGGTGTTCTTCTCCGATGCCCGCATCCCGAAGGATTGGCTCGTCGGTGACCTGAACAACGGCTGGAACCTCGCCACAGCGATGCTCATGTACGAGCGAGTCGCGATTGGCGGCGCCGGCGCGGGAAAG
>JBGTEH010000006.1:0-3034 GCA_041747915.1 Ilumatobacteraceae bacterium | reverse complement strand
GAGCTTCTCGACCATCTGCTCACCGAGACCCTCGATGTCCATCGCCCCGCGCGACGCGAAATACGAGATCTTCTGATCTCGTTGGGCGGGGCAGTCGGGGGCGACGCATCGGGTGTCCGCCTCGCCGTCGGGGCGAACCAGCGCGTTGCCGCAGCGCGGGCACGTGGTCGGGAACACCCACGGCACGCTGTTGGCCGGACGCAGTGTCAGTACCGGCCCGACGACCTCGGGGATCACGTCGCCGGCCTTGCGGACCACGACGGTGTCGCCCGGTCGCACATCCTTGAGTGCCACCTGATCCTGATTGTGCAGCGTCGCCATCGCCACGGTCGATCCACCGACGAACACCGGATCGAGCACGGCGAACGGCGTCGCCCGACCGGTGCGACCCACCGAGACCATGATGTCGAGGAGTGTGGTCGTGCGTTCCTCCGGCGGGAACTTGAACGCGATCGCCCACCGGGGCGCACGCGAGGTGACACCGAGTCGATCGCGCTGGCCGGAGTCGTCGACCTTGACGACCACACCGTCGATCTCGTAGTCGAGATCGTGACGATGCTCCTGCCAGTACGCGCAGTGCGCAATCACGTCGTCGATCGTCTCGAACGATCGCAGATGATCGTTGATGCGAAAGCCGAGCGCCTCCGCGTACGCCAGCGCGTCGACGTGGCTGTTGAAGTTCGGGCCACCGACGACTTCGCCGAGCTGGTACCCCCAGAACGACAGGTTGCGCCTCGCTGTGGCCGCCGGATCCTTCTGACGCAGGCTCCCGGCGGCGGAATTCCTCGGGTTGACGAACGCCTTCTCACCAGCCGCGACCGCACGCTCGTTGAGCTGCTCGAAGCTCGTGCGCGTCATGTACACCTCGCCGCGCAACTCGAACACGGACGGAACGTCGTCGATGTCCTCACCAGCGACGAGTCGAGGGGGAACATCGGAAATCGTCGCGACATTCGCCGTGACGTCTTCACCCACGCGTCCGTCGCCGCGCGTCGCGGCCTGCACGAACGACCCGCCTTCGTAGCGAAGACTGATGGCCAGTCCGTCGAACTTCAGCTCGCACACGAATTTCGGCGCCTCACCGTCCAAGCCCTTCAACACGCGCTCGGACCACGCTCGCAATTCGTCACCATCCATCGCGTTGTCGAGGCTCATCATCGGCACTCGGTGGGTGACCGCCGAGAACGTGGCATCGATCGCGCCGCCCACCTGATGCGTCGGCGACGTCGAGTCTTCCAACTCGGGGTGCTCGACCTCGATGCTGCGCAATTCACGGATCAGCGCGTCGTAGTCGGCATCGCTGATCTCGGGGTCGTCGAGCGTGTGGTATCGCTCGTTGTGATGGGCGATCTCCGCTCGCAGGGCGTCGACCCGCGACGCAGGGTCACTCGTCGCAGGATCGCTCGACTCTGTCATCGTCCGCCGAGGATACGACGTCGCGATGGGCGGGGCGATGGGACGGGTTCGGTGCGCTCAGGCCCCGAGGGCGAACCGAGTCGCCGACGACTGGTCCTTGACGCGCTTGCCGACATCACCCGTGAGCCGAGCGATGCCACGTGCCACCGAGACCGAGTGCGACGCCAGCCCGCACTGCGGTGACACCAGGCTGCGCTGGCGCAGTTGCACCGGATCGCAACCGAGCTGCACCAGGCCGCACCAGAGATCGCTGAGCTCTCGCCAGGGCCGATCGGGTTGCGATCGAACGGGGCCATCGGTCGGCACCGCGCCCCATGCGATGATGCCGCCGTCGTCGAGGAATCGCGTGAGATAACCGGCCCAGTCGAGCAGGCCGGCCGACACGGGCAACGAGATCACGCCCGGGCCCGACGCCAGCAGCGTCGCGACATCGCATGGGGCGCAGCAGTGGATCCCGGTCAGCGTCGACGCGGGCAGCGCGGCCATGGCATTCGACATCCTGTCGATCGCCTCGTCGGGCGGGATCGGAAATCCCGGAGCCATGAGTTCGCCGAGCCATGGTTCGTCGAGCACGACCATCTGTGGTGATGTCGGGAGCGCCGCAGTGACGGCGGCGGACAACTCGATCAACGAACTGCGCACGCTCACACACGCCAGGTCGAAGGCCGAACGCCTGTCGAGGCCGGCGCGTTCCAGCGCCACTCCGAAAGTCACCGGACCGACGAACTGCCACTTCACCGCGGTGCCATCGAGGCGAATCTTGCGCGCCAGGTCGAGGAATGCCCGGAAGCCGACGAAACCGTCGCTGTCCAGCAATGCGCCCGGGTCGGCGGCGGACGACTCGGCGCGCGCAGCGTGGCGATGGTCGACGGTGATCTGACCCACACTGTCGATGCCGACGCCGTCGAGAGTGACCGAGGCCTGCCCGAGCATCGTCTCCACGATCGAGCGGATCGGAAGCGACGGGATCGTGGCAATCTCGAACTCGCCGATCGCGAACGCGGCGGCGGCGTGCGGATCGCGGTGCGGGAGGCTCCCGCAGCCGACCACGGCGCCGTCGGCGAAGGACGAGGTGGTGACGCCGACGACCGAGCCCGTTGGTCCGATGCTGGTCATGTGGTCACCTCCCCACCGTCGTCGCCAGAACTCTGTCACCCCGGAGTGTGGAAATCCGGGATGCAATCATCGTCGCACGCCCGGCTCGTCGCGACCGAATTGTCGATCCGACGCCGGACACGTGGTGTTCACGATCGGAACACGGCAACATGGACAGATGCCGGCGACGCCCGACCAACACGCGACCGCGGCAGGCGTCGACAGGATCGGGAAGATCGGGTGGGTGATGCCCTGGATCGCTCGGGTCGCGTGGATCGTGGTGGCCGTGGTCGGTGGCTCGGCCGTGCAGGCCGCAGTCGACGGACGCAGTCAGGCGGTCGTCTGGACGACGGCGATCGGCGGGTGGTTGCTGTGGGGCCTCGTGGCGTTGGCGCTCGCGCTGGCTTCCGTCGCATCGCTGACGGTTGCACGCGTGGGTGTGCCCGTGGCGTTGGTCGCCACCATCGGTGCCGCACTTGCCGGCGCACCGGCCGTCGATCTCGTCGGCTTGGGCGCACCGGCG
>JBGTEH010000005.1:0-7227 GCA_041747915.1 Ilumatobacteraceae bacterium | reverse complement strand
TCGAGGTGAAGCGCTGGCGCGACGGCGACGACCTCATGTGGCAATACGTCGGAGTCACGTGCCGCCTCACCCGATTGGGGCCGCCCGAGATGTCGCCGCCGGCCGCACCCGACCAGAGCAATGCCTGAGAGGATCCCGAGGCGCACTTCCGGTGGTGACCATTCCGTTTGCGGCGCACTTCCGGTGAGGCGTCCCACGAAATTCGCGCCGCAAGCGGGGTGAGTTGGGGACGTCAGGGTGGCGGGAAGCCGGGGACACCGTCGTCGAGTTGCACTCCGGCACTGTTGAGAAAGCCCGAGACGAGGCGATAAAAACCGGCGACCACGAGCAGCTCCACGAGTTCCGCGTCTGACCATCGCGCGGCGAGCACTGCCCATGTCGCATCGCGCACACAGTCGTCGGCCGACAGTTCGTCGGCCATCGCGAGCAGCGCTCGATCGTCGGCGCTCCACGGATGGTCGCCCAAAGCTTTCGTCAGCGCAGTGATCTCGTCGTCGCTCAATCCGCAGCGGCGACCGATCACCCTGTGTTGGCCGAACTCGTACACCGCCTGCGCATTCCACCCGATCCGCAAGATGACCAGCTCGCGCTCACGTTGGGGCACCAGCCCCTTGTTCAGGATGAAGCCCCCGAGCAGGTTGAACCGTTTCAGCAGCTTGGGGTGGTGCCCGAGGACGCCGAAGATGTTGAGTGGCCGCCCGTCGAGTGTGAGGGCCGTGTCGAGGGTGCTGCGCAACTCGTCGTCGGTCACGTCGTCGAGATCGATCGGTTGGATGCGGGGCTCGGTCGGGCGTTGGTTGGCCATCAATCTCTCCTCATGTAACGCTGGTGTCAGACACCAGCGTTACATCGATCGGTTCGACCGACCCCACCGGCGCCGCTGTCACCCTCGGATCGGGCGGGGGTCGCTCACCCGTACGACCCGGTTCGTCATCGTGCCGATGCCATCGATCGTGGTGGTGATCACGTCGCCGTCGGCGAGCCATTTGCCCTGGGCCATGCCGACGCCCTCGGGTGTGCCGGTGAAGATGATGTCGCCGGTCACGAGCGTGGTGATCGACGACAGGAAGCTGACCAACGTCGGCACGTCGAAGATCAGGTCCGACGTGTTGCCGTCCTGGCGGACCTCGCCGTTGATGGCACAGACGAGGCGCAACGCGTCACGATCGGCGAGTTCGTCGGTCGACACCACGACGGGGCCGATGGGGCCGAACGTGTCGAACGACTTGCCGAGATCGAAGTGCGCCGGCTTCGCCGCGAACTGGGCGGGACGGTCGGAGATGTCCTGGCCGATTGTGAGTCCGACCACATGGTCCCAAGCGTCCTCGATCGCGATGTCCTTACCGCCCGTGCCGATCACGACGACGAGTTCGGCCTCGTAGTCGCAGCCCCCGCTGCGAATCTCGACATCGGCGGTGGGCCCGACCAGACACGAGGGAAACTTGGTGAACACGAGCGGGCTCGCCGGTGGTTCGACACCGCCCTCGGCGGCATGAGCCTGATAGTTCAGCCCGATCCCGAACGACTTCTGTGGGCGCGGCACGGGAGGGCCGAACACCACGTCGGCGAGCAGTCCCGTGACCGACGACTCGTCGAGCGTGGCCGACAGTTCGGCGAGTAGATCGGGGCGGGCCAAGGCATCCATCGGGTCGGGGCCGAACACGCCCGACGAGTGCGTGGCGAGGTCGGTGTAGTGGTCGCCGGCGACGAGCACCGCGCGCCCCTCGACGTTGCCGAGTCGAAACCCCATGTGATGTCCACCTTTCGGTCGGGGACCGTGACTGCCGGGACGGATCCCGACAACGAAGGTCAGAGTGATGCGCCGGCGATGAGGTCGGCGAGGTCGGATGGTTCGAGGAACTCGACGGGTGTGGGTGGGCCGAACGAGTAGAGGAACTCGTGGCCCTGCCAGTGCTTCGGCCGGTAGAGATCCTGCTCGGTGATGCGGTCGATGTCGGAGGTGTACTCGACGAACGTGCCGCTCGGATCGCGCAGGTACCAGAACCAGTTCGAGCCGATGGCATGGCGACCGACGCCCCACATGTGACGGTCGGGGTCGGCGTCGACCATCGCATGGCCGCCACGCACGACATCGTCGACGTCGTCGACCTCGAACGCGATGTGGTGCGGAAATGCGACGGGGGCGGCCTGGATGGCGAGGTTGTGGTGCACCTCGCCACAGCGGGTGAACGCGATGATCCCGGGGATCTGGTCGCTGATCTCGAAGCCGATCACGTCGGTGAAGAAGGCGAGTGTGGTCGGCTGATCAGGCGTGCCGTAGACGACGTGCGTGAGGTTCGACGGACGGACGGGATCGGCGGTGAGCACACTCTCGGCCGGCACATCGACGCGCTCAGGAGACCGGCCGGGCCGGTTGAATGCGTGGGGTGTGCCCGGCGCCGCGTACCGCTCGGCGTGGGTCACCTCCACGAGCAGACCGTTGACGGGTTCGGCCAGCACGAGCCGCTCGTCGTTCTGTTCGACGACGGTGCCGAGACCGACCTTGTGCACACGCATAGCAATCCGGCCGATGTCGTCGGCGTCGTCGGTCCCCACCCCGAGGCGCTCGAGCGAACGCTGGGGCGCCTCGACGAGTTCGAGTTGCTCGCCGCCGTCGCGTGTCGACAGGTGCCCCGACTGGCCATCTCCCGTGAGGCCGAAGTCGGTGAAGAAGGCGGTCGACGCGGCGACGTCGGGCACTCCCAGCGTGATGGATGTCAAGCGGTGCAGCGCCATGGCTGGACAAATTAGATCGAATGATAAAGAATTGCAACCGTGACCATTCGAGCTCGGACCGGCGCCACTCCCGCACGCCGCCGCCAGGCGCGCGCCGAAGGCACCCGTGACGCCCTGCTCGACGCGGCCCTCGGTGAGTTCGCCGCCCACGGCTTCGAAGGGGCGTCCACCCGTTCGATCGCCGCCCGCGCTGGCACACACCAGCCGCAGATCAACTACCACTTCGACTCGAAGGTCGAACTGTGGCGCGCCGCGGTCGATCATCTCTTCGCCCGCCTCGACCTGGCGGTGCAGGCACACCTCGAAGGAATGACTCCGGGGTGGGACACCCGCAGCGGGTTTGCGGCGAACCTTCGTGCGTTCGTGCGTGCCGCGGCCGGGTTACCCGAGCTGAACCGGATCATGGTGCAGGAGGCGACGATCGACTCAGAGCGCCTGCAATGGATCGTCCAGCGCCACACTCGCCCGCGGTTCGATCTCGTCACCAGCCACTGGCGCGAGCTCCGCAGGGCCGGCGTGGTGGCCGACGTCGACGAGGTCGTGCTGTACTACTCGCTCGTCGGCGCCGCCTCACTCGCCTACGTGAACGCGCCCGAGGCCCGGCTCCTCGGCCATGACACCCTCGCCGAACAGTTCATCGAAGCCCACGCCGACGCGCTCGTGGCGATGTTCCTCGCTCCGATGGAGGTAGGCGCGTGATGACCGATGTCGACGTGGTCGTGGTGGGCGGCGGGCCCGTCGGCGTGACCGCTGCTCTGCTTCTCGCCCGCCGGGGATTCTCGGTTCGTGTGCTCGAGCGAGCCAACGCCATCTACGACCTGCCGCGTGCGATCGTGATGGACGACGAGATCCAACGCGTGTTCCAGAACGCCGGGTTGATCGACGGGCTGCGAGCGATCACCACGCCGTTGGCGGGCGGCGAGTTCACGCGACCGGACGGCGAACGGATCATCGGCGCCGAGCTGCCGGCGGATGCACCCTGGCCGCTCGGACTGCACCCGACGGTCACCTACTACCAACCCGAGCTGGAGGCATTCCTGCGCGAGGCGGCCATCGATGCAGGTGTCGATCTGTGCCTCGGAGTCGAGGTGGAGAGGGTCGATCAGGACGCTGAAGGCGTGATCGTCAGCACCGCCGACGCTCCCCACCGTGCGGCGTGGCTGGTGGCCGCCGACGGCGCAGGGAGTCCGATCCGCAAACAGCTCGGCGTGGCGTTCGTCGACCAGGGTTTCGACCAGGACTGGTTGGTGCTCGACCTGCGATTGCGCCGGCCGGTGCCCACGTTGTCGCCGTTCGTTCAGCAGATCTGCGACCCGGCGCGACCCACGACGTACGTGGTCGGCCACGGCGACTACCGACGCTGGGAATTCCAATTGCAACCCGGCGAGTCCCGCGACGAGATGTCCGAACCGGCGCGGGTGTGGGAACTCCTGGCGCCGTGGCTGACAACCGAAGACGCCGACCTGGTGCGCGCCGTCGTCTACCGGTTCCACGCAACGGTCGCCGACGCGATGCGCGTCGGGCGGGTGTTCATCGCCGGCGACGCGGCCCACCAGATGCCGCCATTCCTCGGCCAGGGCCTGTGCTCGGGCATACGCGACGCTGCGAACCTGGCGTGGAAGCTGCGTCTGGTGGCCGACGGACTCGCTTCGGATGCGCTGCTCGACACTTACGCCGACGAGCGCATTCGGCACGCCGCGGGCGTGGTTGCCCACGCGGTCGACACAGGCCGGCTGATCGACGCGCTGTCGGGTCGAGCGCCCGAGCAGACGAACCTCGACGCGGCGTACGGCGGCGGTCGGAAGTTCCCACGCATCGAGCACGGCCTGGTGCACGGTGATCATCCGGCCGTTGGGCGCCAGTTCGGGCAACCGATGATCAGCGGCGGACCTCTCGACGAACTTCTCGGCGACGGCTTCGCCCTGGTCACCGACGACGCAACCACACTCGGCGACACGACCGGATGGGAGGGCCTTGCGACCACGGTGGTCGTGCCGACCGGCACGATCTCGATGACCTTGCCTCCCGGCGGCGTCGTGATCGTGCGCCCCGATCGTTACGTGGCCGCCGTGTGCCACACCCCCGCCGAGTTCGCCACCGCCACCACCACCCTGCATGCAACGATGGGTGTCAGACACCTGTCATGACATGCCGCACCGACGCGAGCGCCCACATCATGAACTGCGAACCGCACGCGTCATGCTGCGCATCACCCCGTCCAAAATCCTCTTCCAGGAGTAACCGTCGGCTGCTGGGTCCTCGGGAACCGTTCTTCACCCGAGGTTCATCTCACGTTCACCCACCGGCAAGATGGTCGTCGCTCCCGCGCCGCCTGCGAACGCTACGTTGCGCAGCTTCGCCGACACGAAGGAGTGATCATGACAGGGATGGATCAGATGGCCGGCCGCCGCCCGAAGCCTGGCCGCCGAGGAATCGGGAGCCCAGCACGAGCCGGCCTCGGACTCGCACTCATCGCCGGAAGCGCTGTGGTCGCCGCGGGCGGCACTGCCGAGGCGTCGTCGTCGGTGATCATCGTCACGTCGGGCGAGGACGCCGGCGAAGGAACGCTTCGCGACGCCCTCGAGACCGCAGCGGGCGACGGCGCCATCCGCCGCATAGCGATCGCGCCGGACGTGGGCACCATCGCAACGATGAGCCCGTTGAGCTTCGCCGGCAGTCAACCTCTGACGATCGACGGCGCAGGCGCGGTGATCAACGGAGACTCCGCGGGAGGTGATGTCTTGACGCTGGATGCGCCGGCCATCGCCGTGCGTTCCCTCACGATCACCGACGGCCCTGATGACGGCCTCGTCATCCTCGGGGCGCAGCGTGTCGATCTCTCGCGTGTTTCGGCCGCCGACAACGCAGCGCAGGGCGTCCTCGTCGACGACCAGGGATCGCCCATGGGCATCGACATCACAGTTGCATTCAGCATCTTCGACAACAACGGCATCGGTGTCTGCGACACCGACGGCATGCGCGTCAACGAAACGGGCGCCGGCTCGATCGTGGCCCGGTTCATCGGGGTCACCGCCACGAACAACGACCACGACGGCATCGAGCTCGACGAAAAGGACGACGGTGACGTTGCGGTGGCGATGCGCAACTCGTCGTTCACCGACAACGGATTCAACGACTGCACGGAACCGGAAATCGACCTCGAGGACGGCTTCGACGTGGACGAATTCGGCGCGGGCGACCTCGACATCGACATCGCGAACAGTGTGTTCACGGGCAATGCCGAGGAAGGGCTCGACTTCGACGAGGGCGACGACGACATCCCACTCGGCGACGGCACATTCGACGGTCCGGGAAATCTCACTGTGTCCCTGCGCAACGTCGACGCGTCGAACAACGGATTCGGCGCCGAGGAGGACAACATCGACATCGACGAGGTCGGCGACGGTGATTACACGGTCACGATGGTGAACGTGACGTCCAACGGCGCGTTCAACGACGGTTACGACGGCTCCGAGGAAGGTGTCGGCAGTCTGCGCGTGACGTTGGTGAACAGCTCGTTCTCGAACAGCAGCGATGGCCGCGGGGTCGACCTCGGCGAGTCCGGCGACGGGTCGCACAGCGTGACGTTCCGGAACGTCACGGTCGACGGGAACGACTCCGATGGCGTGCGCGGCGAGGAGGAGGACGCCGGCGAGATGACCATCGCGGCTACGAATTCGTCATTTGTCGACAACGACGGCGACAGCCTCGACCTGTCCAAGGAGGGGGCCCCCGAAGGCACACTCACCCTCGTGAACACCGCCTACCCCGCCGACTCGCTGAACCTCGACAACGTCGCGCTCGTCGGAGGCTGATCCAACCCGCGTCGTCAGCGTCGATCATGGGGTCTGGCTCCATGAGCGACGCTGACTCGTAGGCTGTTGACATGACTGTCGCAGCGGGGGCTCGTCTCGATCTCGACGACTCGTTCGCCCGAGGGCTGGTGGGCCTGTACGAACCGTGGGTGCCAGAGCCCGTTGTCGCTCCGACGCAGCTCGTACTCAACGACGGCCTGGCGGGCGAGTTGGGGCTCGACGTCGACTGGCTGGGGTCGCCCGACGGGGTGGCGATGCTCGCTGGCAATGCCGTTCCCGACGGGGTCACGACACTCGCCCAGGCCTACGCCGGTCATCAGTTCGGCGGATACTCGCCACGCCTCGGCGATGGTCGTGCGCTGTTGCTCGGCGAGATCGTCGGCGGTGACGGAGCCCGCCGCGACCTGCACCTCAAGGGCTCGGGCCGCACTCCGTTCGCCCGAGGGGGCGACGGGTTGGCGGCCGTGGGTCCGATGTTGCGTGAGTACGTCATGGGCGAGGCGATGCACGCCCTCGGCATCCCCACGACGCGCGCTCTGGCGGTCGTCGCGACGGGGGAGAAGGTCCTACGGGAGACGCCGCTCCGCGGCGCTGTGCTCACCCGGGTGGCCTCGAGCCACCTGCGGGTCGGCACCTTCCAGTACGCCGCCGCGACCGGCGACACCGACCTCGTCCG
>JBGTEH010000004.1:0-2308 GCA_041747915.1 Ilumatobacteraceae bacterium | reverse complement strand
GCGGGTTCGGCGATGAAGCCGAGCACGAGGCTGGTCACAGTGATGCCGAGCTGCGCTCCCGACAGCATGAAGCTCAGTCGCTTGTGGACGTCGATCGCTCGCTTCGAACGACGATCGCCCTCCTCGGCCTGCTCCACGAAGCGGCTTCGTCGCGCCGCCACGAACGCGAACTCCACGGCGACGAAGTAGCCGTTCGCTGCGATCAGGGCAAGAGCGCCGATCAACCCGAGAGCAGTCAGCACGGCGTCAACTTCGTTTTCGGTCGGCGGACATGGGTGAACAGATGATATCCACCCGGGCTAGGGTCCAGCGGATGTCAGTCTTCCACGACTTCGAAATGACCTCGATCACCGGAGAGCCGGTCGCATTCGAGCAGTTCCGCGGCCAGCTCTGTCTGATCGTCAACGTCGCCAGCGCTTGAGGCCTCACGCCTCAGTACGCAGGTCTGCGTGCGCTCCATGACGACAACGACGACGTCACCGTCCTCGGCTTTCCGTGCAACCAGTTCGCCAACCAGGAGCCGGGAACCGACGCCGAGATCCTCGAGTTCGCCACGTCCACCTACGGCGTGACGTTCCCGATGTTCCACAAGATCGACGTCAACGGCGACGATGCGGCGCCGCTGTACGTCTGGCTCAGGCAGCAACAGCCGGGCGACGGCGACCGCTCCGACATCGCCTGGAACTTCGAGAAGTTCCTCGTCGACGGCAATGGCGATGTCGTGGCCCGATTCGCTCCCCCGGTGACGCCCGAACAGGTGGCCGAAACCCTCGACACCTACCGCTGACGTGTGAGCGGCTGGGTCTTCGGATACGGGTCACTCGTCTCGCCGACGTCGCTGGCCGCAACGATCGGACGGCCTGTCGCCGAGCACGACGTGGCTGTGGCGCATCTCGACGGCTACGGGCGGCGCTGGAACTACGGCGCGAAGCACGTACGCGGCGCGTGGACGCACGAGGGCCGCGTCGTGACCGACGGGATCATGGTGGCGCTGGGCCTGGTGAGTTCACCGGAGTCGTGCAACGGCGTGATCGTTCGGGTGACCACCGACGAACTCGCTCTGCTCGATCGTCGAGAGCGTGACTACGACCGTACCGATGTGAGCGACCTGGTCAGTTGCGACGTCGTACCCGGCGGCACCATCGTCACCTATGTGCCGAGGGCCAGTGCCGTCGAGCGCTACGAGACCGCCCGCGACGAGCACCGAGCCGCGGTCCGCAGGCCGTACTGGGAGCTGGTCAGCGACGCATTCGAGGCGCTCGGCGCGCAACACGCAGCACTCTACGCGCTGACCCCCGCACCCGACGTGCCAGTGGTCGACATGACCGTCTCGATGCTCTGACCCCGCTGCTCTGAGTCGGGCTTCGTCAGGAAGCGATGGTGGGATCCAAGGCGAGCAGCGCCGACCACAGAGCATCGACCTGCACCACGAGCGAGTCCCGGTCTGTGCCGTTGTCGATGACGTGCGTCGCCGTTGCCAGCCGCTCCTCGCGGCTGATCTGGCTGTTGACACGCGCCCTCGCGTCGACTTCGTCCATCCCTCGCTGATCGATCAGACGGCCGACCGCAACCTCCACGGGGAGGTCGACCACGACCGTGGCCGCGAGATCCTTGCGCGGATTCTCGCCCAGTAATGGGAAGTCGAGCACGACGACTCGGTGGGAGTCGGCGTGGGCCTCGATCTGTCGCTTGATCTCGTCCTGCATCGCCGGGTGGACGATGCCGTTGAGGTCCTTGCGGGCTTGGTCGTCGTTGAACACGATCTTGGCGACCGCGCCGCGATCCAACGATCCGTCGTCGAGCACGATGTGTCGGCCGAACCGCTCTGCCATGGCTGCGAGCACGGGACTGCCCGGTTCTTGGAGATCGCGTGCGATCCGATCGGCGTCGACGATCACGGCGCCTCGTTCGGCCAGCATCGCCGACACTGTCGACTTGCCGGCTCCGATGCCCCCGGTCAGCCCGACCAGGATCACTCGGCGGGCGCTTCCTCCAGCACGACGTCGTCGAGGCCTTGGATGGTGATGAGGGTGTCGTCGCTGTCAGCAGCTTGCGCGTCGCCGGTCTCGGTCAGCGCGGTGTCGGTCTCGGCGTTCGCTGTGTCGCCGCCCTCGCCGGCATCGCCGTAGTACTCGGACCAGGCCGCTTCGGCTTCGGCTGACGCCTCGCCCTGAACCCAGTTGCCGGCAGAGTCGACCTCGAAGTGTTCGCGGTACTCAGCAGCGAGTTCGCCACCCTCGGCGGCCTGCTTGATCGACAGGCTGATGCGACGGCGGGCGAGGTCGAGATCGATGATCTTGACCCACAG
>JBGTEH010000003.1:0-4676 GCA_041747915.1 Ilumatobacteraceae bacterium | reverse complement strand
TCGAGGACCTCGGCCGGTCCCTGGCCGACTCGGGCGTGGCGGTGATCTGGGTGAGCCACGACACCGACCAGTTGCGCCGCCTCGCCGACCACGTGATCGTGCTCGCGGACGGGACGGTCCGTGCAACGGGTCACCTCGACGAGCTCGACGCCAGCGACGACACGCTGGTGCGGCAATCGGTGGGTGCGCCGTGACGAATCCGTCGCTCGCAACCAGCGCGTTGGTCGCCGTGGAGCAGGGAGACATCGGCGTCGCCGGGTTGGCGGCGTCGGCAATTCTCGTGGCCGTCGCCGTGGCGATCTCGCTGTGGCGCCAACTCGGCCTGGAACGCAGCTTGCTGTGGGCATCGGCGCGGGCGCTCGTTCAGTTGTTGTTGGTCGGCTGGGTGTTGCAGTTCGTCGTCGATCCCGACGACCCGTTGATCTACTCGGTGGTCTGGCTGCTTGCGATGATCTCGTTCGCTTCGTACACCACCTCGCGGCGCGCCCCCGACGTGCCGCACGTGTTGGCGTTGTCGTTGATTGCGTACGCGGCGTCGGCCGTGGTCGTGCTGGGCGTGCTCTTCGGGTTCGGGATCTACGATCTCGAGGGTCGCACGCTCGTGCCACTGGCCGGCATGGTGATCGGGAACTCGCTGGCGGCGACCGTGCTGGTGTCGCGTCAGTTGCTGATCGCCGCGGACGAGCAGCGCGGGTTGATCGAGGCGCGGCTCGCCCTGGGGTTGACGGCGACCCGGTCGTTCCAGCCGCACCTCCGCCAGGCATTGCGGACTGCACTGGTGCCGCAGATCGAGTCGACGAAAGCGGTCGGGATCGTGTTCCTCCCGGGGGCGATGGTCGGGCTGATCCTGGCGGGCGTCGATCCGTCGGATGCGGTGAGGGTGCAGGTGTCGGTGATGTACCTCGTGCTCGGCAGCGTGGCGACCACGACGGCGGTGATGAGTCTCGGCATCTCCCGCGAGTTGTTCACCCCCGCCCAACAACTCCGCCGCCCCACCAACCGCCCCGACTGATGTAACGCTGGTGTCAGACACCACCGTTACATCGGGTGGTCAATCGCTCCTCAGAGGCCGAGGGATTTGGCGATGATGGTCTTCATCACTTCGTTGGTGCCGCCGTAGATCGAGGTGACCCGGGAGTCGACGTAGGCGCGAGCAATCGGGTACTCGGTCATGTAGCCGTATCCACCGAACAGTTGCAGGCAGCGGTCGGCGACCCGGTTCTGCAGGTCGGTGCACCAGTACTTGGCCTGAGCGGCCTGAGCTGGTGTCAAGTCGCCGGCGTTGAGCGCGAGGATGCACTGGTCGGTGTACGCCTGGCTGACGTCGACTTCGGTGGCGACTTCGGCGAGCACGAACTTGGTGTTCTGGATCGTGCCGATCGACTTGCCGAATGCGGTACGTTCGCCGACGTAGTCGAGGGTCCAGGCGAGCATCGCTCGCGACGCCGACACGCCGGCGACGGCGATCGAGAGCCGTTCCTGCGCGAGGTTGGCCGACAGATAGTTGAATCCCTGGCCCTCGTCACCCAGGCGGTTGGCGACGGGCACTCGCACGTCGGTGAAGAAGAGTTCGGCGGTGTCCTGGCTGTGCATGCCGATCTTGTCGAGGTTGCGGCCGCGCTCGAATCCGTCCATGCCGCGCTCGACGACGAGCAGTGACAAGCCCGTGTGTCGTGCGGTCGGGTCGGTCTTCGCGGCAACGATCACGAGGTCGGAGTTGATGCCGTTGGTGATGAACGTCTTCGAGCCGTTGACGACGTACTCGTCGCCGTCGCGCACGGCGGTGGTGGCAATGCCGGCGAGGTCCGACCCGGTGCCGGGCTCGGTCATTGCGACTGCGGTGATGAGTTCGCCAGATGCGATGCCGGGCAACCACCGATCGGCCTGCGCATCGGTGCAGTACTCGACGAAGTACGGCGTCGTGATGTCGTTGTGCAGGGTCAGTCCGAGTCCGGCACCGCCGATGCCAGCCGCGGCGAACTCCTCGCTGATGATCACGTTGAAGCGGAAGTCGCTGGTTCCGCCGCCGCCGTACTGCTCGGCGATGGCCATCCCGAGGAACCCGTACTTGCCGGCCGACGTGAAAAGCTCGCGTGGTGCGATGCCGGCAGCCTCCCACTCGAGGTAGTGCGGCGTCGCCTCTTTGCCCACGAAGGCGGCGAACGATTCGCGGAACGCTTGGTGCTCGTCGTCGAAGATCGTGCGCATCCCCCGAGCGTACGGCCGACCATCACACCACTGGCCACGAACGCCTCGATACAGCAGCGAACGTCGTCGGTGTCGGTGACAGTGTCGGTGACCGGGGTCGGCGGCAACGGCCCCTGAGCGGCTGTCGAGTACCGTCTCGTGGGTCAGCGACATTCGGGTCGTTGGGGCAGGAGGAAGCATGTTCACTCGGTCGAGGAAATGGATCGGTATCAGCGCGGTGGCCGCGGTCTCTGCTACCGCTGGGGGTTTCGGGCTCGTGCAAGCGGCATCTGGAGGCAGCACCGGGCTCGTGGCCATCGCTCCGTGTCGACTGACGGACACGAGGGTTGGTGGCGGGATCGGGCCGCGGACAACGCCACTCGGCGCGAACGAGACGATGACCATCGTGGCCTCGGGGGACAACGGGGACTGTTCGGGCATCGCGGCTGATGCGCAGGCGCTCGAGATCCAGCTGACCGCAACCGACGCAACAGCGAACTCATTTCTCACTGCGTTTCCCGCCGATCTGGCTGGCGTCCCGAACATCTCGCAGTTGAACACGCGGCCGGGTCAAGTGACGTCAAACTCGACGATCGTGTCGCTCTCGCCAAACGGCCAGTTCAAGCTGTACAACGAGAGTGGCACCGCGAACATCATCATCGACATCCTCGGTGTCTTCGTCCCCGGAACGGGTGACGCCGGTCCCGCTGGGCCTGCCGGTCCCACTGGCGCGACTGGTGTAAAGGGCGAGACTGGTGCAAAGGGTGACGATGGGGCTCGGGGTCCTGCCGGTCCTGCTGGGGCCACCGGCGCGACGGGCGCGACTGGTCCTGGCGGTCCTGCCGGCCCTGGCGGTCCTGCTGGTCCTGCCGGCCCTGCCGGTCCTGCTGGTCCTGCTGGTCCTGCTGGTCCTGCCGGTCCTCCTGGTCCCGAAGGTCCTCCGGGTCCGGGCCCTCTTGCCCTTGCGGGCGCAGCCGCGATCAACTCACTTGCGTCAGCAACCAATGGCGATGCAAAGACGTCGACGGCGTCGTGCCCGACCGGACAGCTCGCGTCGAGCGGTGGATACACCCTGGATGTCTCATCAGGGCTCGCCCCAACGATACTTTCGAGCGCGCAGACAGCGCCCACGACATGGACGGTGACCGCTTCGGCCGCCAACGGTACGTATTCGATTCAGGCGCACGTCACGTGTGCCACGGCCAAGACGGCGGGTTGAATCCCGAGGTCACCGTCGAACCAATCGCCATCAGACGTTGAAGCGGAACTCCATGACGTCGCCGTCCTGGGCGATGTAGTCCTTGCCTTCGACGCGCATCTTTCCGGCGTCCTTGGCGGCGTTCCACGAACCGAGCGACAGCAATTCATCCCACTGGATCACCTCGGCGCGGATGAATCCGCGCTGAAAGTCGGTGTGGATCCGCCCCGCGCACACGGGCGCTGTCGACCCCTCGTAGAACGTCCACGCACGGGATTCTTTCTCGCCGGTCGTGAGGTACGTCCGCAGACCGAGCAGGTGATAGGCGCTGCGAACCATCCGGAACAGCGCGCCTTCGCCGAGACCGAATCCTTCGAGGATCTCCGCTCGTTCGATCGGGTCCTCGATCGCTGCGGCCTCGGCCTCCATCTGGACGCACATGCCGATGATCTCGACGTTGTCGCCGGCGTTGTTGAACTCGGCGGCGACGAGGGCTTCCTTCTCGGGGATGGCGTTGATGTCGTCCTCGCCGACGTTCACCACGACGAGAACCCGCCGGTTGGTCAGTAGGAAGTAGGGGGCGAGCGCCAGTCGAACGTCGTCCTTCAAACCTGCTCGGTAGAGCGGGAGGCCCTCGGACAGTGCGTCGTAGGCAACCTGGAGATTCGCCGCTTCCTCGGCCATTGCCTTGTCGAGCTTGGCGGCTCGCTGGGTTTGGTGCAGGCGCTTCTCGACCGTTTCGAGGTCGGCGAGCGCGAGTTCGATCTCGACGATTCGCAGATGTTCGAGCGGATCTGACGGCCCGGTGATGTCGGCATTGACGAATGCCCGGAGCACGAAGACGATGGCGTCGACTTCACGAATGTTGGCGAGGAACTTGTTGCCGAGGCCCTCGCCCTTGCTCGCTCCCTCGACGAGCCCGCCGATGTCGACCACCTCGACTTGGGCGTGGATCGTCTGCTTCGATTTCGACATCGCGGCGAGCTGGTCGAGGCGATCGTCGGGCACTCTGGCCACGCCGATGTTCGGGTCCTTCGTGGCGAACGGGTACGGCGCGGCGAGGGCGCCGCCGCCGGTCAACGCGTTGTAGAGCGAACTCTTGCCCGCATTGGGGAGGCCGACGAGTCCGAAACGTTCCATGGATCGCCGAGGCTACCGAGGAGGTCGGGCCCGCGCGATTCCCTCCGATTCTCTGCGGAATGCGTCCCGGGGGGTGAAACTCATTCCGCAGAGAATCGCGTCGACTGGTCGCGGAGACCTGATCAGGCCGCGCCCGGTGGCATCGCCCAGC
>JBGTEH010000002.1:0-2549 GCA_041747915.1 Ilumatobacteraceae bacterium | reverse complement strand
TTCCCAGAATCCGGGGAACCGACCAGGGAAGTACTCGTTGAACGTGTCGAGGCTCGGCAGCTTGGTGAGGCTCACTCGATCGTCGAGAATCGGATATGGCTGTCCGCCGAACACTTCGACGCTGTGGCCGAGATCGGCGAGCGCCTTGGTGAGGTGGCGTGTGTAGACACCCTGGCCCCCGACGTGCGGCTTGCCCCGGTAGGTCAGGTACGCGACCGTGAGCGGAGCGTCAGGATCGAGTCCGGCCGGCGACATCCGTTCGAGGCTATCGGCGCACCGTTACCACCCGGTAGCCGACGCCCGGCCCGGCAGACGTGGAACAAAGAGGGCGTGCTCACCACGAGATCGTGAGCCAACGACGCAGCGTGGTGTCTGCGTCGACGATGTGAGGATCGAGATTGAACGCGTCCGGTGGGCCGGATTGAGGCTCGACGCAGGTGGCGTGGCTCGGCATGTCGTAGACGACCCAGTGGTCGCAGTCCGACGTCAGATGGACCGTTCGTCCGTCGCTGTAGTGCAGGATCACCGGGTCGGTGTTGACGAAACAGTCGTCCCACGGCCCACCGCTCGGATCGACGATCGCGCCGGTCGGCAGGCCGGTGTCGTCGCGTTCGTACATGGCGCTCGGCGTGAACTCCACACGGTCGGGCTTGCGGAACCACGGGTGCCAACCGACCTCGGCGGGCAAGCGACGGCCAGTCGACTCGATCGTCAGCGTCAGCTCGACGCGATCGGGGTGCAGGTCGATCGTCTGTGCGACGGTGCCGCCGAACTCCCAGTCGAGTGGTCGCCGAGACGTCCACCCGGTGTCGGAACTCGACCGCTCGCCGGACCCGTCGTCACCGGATGCGTCGTCGTCGGGCGCACCGCCAGCGGACCAGGGGCGGTCGAACACCAGACCGTGGATTGCGTGGGCTCGTGCCGCGCCGTCGCCGTCACGATGGTTGATCGGGAGCTGGTGCTCGACGCCCCCGAACTCGAACCGGCCAGCCCGAATCCGCCCCGCCCACGGCGCCATCGGGAACGAACCCCACGTGATCGCTGGTCCGCTCACGTCCTCGTCGACGAGCAGACGCTGGTTCGCGACGGCGATCTGGCCGATCCGCCCGCCTCTGCGGGGATGAACGGTCAGCGTGACATCGCCCGATCGCAGGGTCAGCGTCGAATCGCGAGCGGTCACCAGGCGATACTGGCGCGATGCGAGCGCTCGTGCAACGCGTGATCAGCGCCGAGGTGACGAGTCGGTCGGCGGGCGAGACCGAATGGACGGTGACCGGATCGATCGGCCCGGGCCTGTGCGTGCTCGTCGGTGCCACGCACAGCGACACCGAATCGATCGCCGATCGTCTCGCCGACAAGCTCTGGGGTCTGCGGATCTTCGACGACGAGGGTGGCGTGATGAACCTCGCGGCGTGCGACGTCGGAGCGCCGTTGCTGGTGGTGAGCCAGTTCACGCTCTACGGCGACACCGCCAAGGGGCGTCGGCCGAGCTGGATCGCCGCCGCCCGACCGAATCGGGCCGAGCCGCTCGTGGACCGACTCGTGGCGTCGATGCGCAACGTCGGCGCCGTCGTGGAGACCGGTCGGTTCCGTACCGACATGCGCGTCGCATTGATCAATGACGGACCCGTCACCCTCATGCTCGACGTCGACTGAGGCCGCCCGCTGACGGCTGCGCATCGCGCCGCTGCGAGCGGGGTGCGCACCACAGCGACACCCCGACCAGCGCGAGCATCGCCACGATGAACACGCCGTCGCCCAGGTTCGTGTACCAGGTACGCCCCGTTCGCAGCTCGACGGTCTCGATGAGAATCTTGCGTTCGCTCACGCCGGTGCGTTGCAGCACGGTTCCGTCGGAATCGACCATCGCGCTGAAGCCGGTCGGCGCTGCTTGCACCACCCAGCGTCCGTTCTCGATCGCTCGCAGCCGGCTCGAGGCCACCTGCTGGCTCTGCACGATCGTTCCCGTGTAGCTCGCGCCGTTGGTCGGGTTCATGATCGCCTCGGCGCCGAGCTTCACACCTTCGCGAGCTCGTCCGGCAAAGAACACCTCCCACGAGATGACCACGCCGAGCCGTGTGCCGTCGTCGAGATCGAGCACCGCCGGTCCGGTTCCCGCTGCGGCGTCGCGACCGACCTGGCCGACCGGCGCGCCCACCGCCTCGAGCAGCCCGCGCAGCGGCACGTATTCGCCGTACGGAACCCGCCGAACCTTGACGTACCGGCCGAGGAGTTCACCATCGGGTGCGACGAGGATCTGTGAGTTCACGCGGGGCTCCTCGGTCACGCCGACGGCGATCGGCGCGTCGAGTCGTGACGCCTCGGCGACGATGGCGTCGTAGGTGGCGGACCCCTCGAACACGTCGACGTCGATCGTGTTCTCCGGCCACACGACCAGATCCAGGTCGGCGTCGTCCGGAATCGAGCGCGTGGCCTCCAGATGGCGTTCGGTCACGAGACGCGGCGGCACCTCCAGCGCACTGGTGCCCTGCTCGCCACCGCCCTGCACCACGGCGACTCGCAGCGTCTCGCCGGTCGCTGCGCCGCGA
>JBGTEH010000001.1:0-7295 GCA_041747915.1 Ilumatobacteraceae bacterium | reverse complement strand
ACGATCGACGGAGCCTCGGGTGTGCTGCTGCTCGGCATTCTCACCGACCCGTCACCCGACGCGCCGTTTCCCGAACCAACCGAGTGGCACGGCGAAGCGGTGCCGAGCGATCGTGAGCTGCTCGAGCGGACCATGCGCAATCTGGCGCTCAACCCCGTGAAGGGCATGCGCGTGTCGTTGCGAATGGTCCGCAATTTCGCCGAGGCCGCCGGGGTCGACAGCGTGTCGGCGATCGCCGGCCAGGCCCGAGATCTGCTCAAGACGTTTGCGCTCGGTGGTCGCGTCGACCCGCCAGAGCCGACGAACCGCGTGCGCATCCCATTGTCTCCGGCCCCGTCGACCCCGTTCAACCGAACCATCACGCCGCATCGTCGCTTCGCGATGCGCTCGACCGCACTCGGCAACATCAAGGCGCTGAAGGATGCCAGCGGGTGCACCGTCAACGACGTCGTGATGGCAATCTGCGCCGGCGCGCTGCGGGAGTACCTGCTGCTCCACGATGCTCTGCCCGACGAACCGTTGCGGGCGATGGTTCCGGTGTCGATCAGAACCGGCGAGGAGGAGGATCCGTGGACGAATCGGGTCGGGGGCATCATTGCCGACCTGCCGACGAACTGCGCTGATCCGCTGGAGCGTCTCGCGCGATGTCACGACGCCATGAACGAGGCCAAGCGGCAGATGGACGTGCTCCCGGCCGACGACATCGCCGCGTTGGCCCAGGTCGCACCCCCACTGGCGGCCACCGCTGCCATGCGCCTGCAGTCGCGTCTGCGCCTCGCAGATCGGGTCAATCTGCCGACCAACGTCGTGATCTCCAACGTGCCCGGGCCCCGCCACGCCCTGTATTTCGCCGGGGCCAAGATGACCAACTACATCCCGGTGTCGACAATCGCGGATTCCATGGGCCTGAACATCACCGTGCACAGCTACCTCGACCGCCTCGACTTCGGGCTGATCTCCGATCGCGAACTCGTGCCCGACCTGTGGGCGCTCGTCGACCTCCACATCGCCGAGATCGGGCGCCTCTTCGAGGCGACCGGCGCAGAATGGTTCGAGAAGCAGCAAGCCGCGTCGATGCGCCGCGGCACACCCGGTGTGAGGAAGGCCGCAGCGAAGAAGACTGCGGTCAAGACGTCGACGAAAAAGACGGCGGCGAAGAAGCCTGCGGCGAAGAAAACCGCGACGAAGAACGCCACGACGAAGAAATCCGCAACGAAGAAGGCTCCACCGCGCAAGCGCGTGGCGAAGAAGTCGGCGACTGTGGGGGCCTGATGGATTTCGACCTTCCGCACGAAGATCATCCCACTCGGCGCACGGTTCGCGCGTGGATCGCGGCCAACCCCAATCCGACGGGCCAACAGCTCGCCGAGGCGGGCTACGTGGTCCCTCACTGGCCTGCGCCGTGGGGTCTCGACGCGGACCCCATCGACCAATTGGTGATCGACGACGAACTGTCACGAGCCGGCATTCGTCGGCCGAACAACCCCATCGGGATCGGGTGGGCAGCACCGACCATCTTCCTGGCGGGGACGGCCGAACAACACGAGCGGTATCTCCCCAAGATCTTCAGCGGTGAGGAGTTCTGGTGCCAGTTGTTCTCCGAACCCGACGCCGGATCCGACCTCGCCAATCTCGGGACGCGAGCGGTGCGCGACGGCGATGAGTACATCGTCAACGGATCGAAGATCTGGTCGAGCGGCGCCCATCATTCCCAACTCGGCATCCTGATCGCGCGGACCGACCCCGACCAGCCCAAACACAAGGGGATCTCGTACTTCATCTGTCCGATGGACCTCCCGGGCATCACGCTGAGCCCGATCGTCGACATGACGACGGCGCATTCGTTCAACCAGGTGTTCTTCGACGACGTTCGCATCCCGGCGTCGCTGCGAGTCGGTGACGAAGGCGACGGCTGGCGCTTGGCCAAGGTCACGCTGTCGAACGAGCGGGTGTCGCTGTCGGCGGCGGGATCGCTGTGGGGTGTCGGACCCTCGGCCGGAGACCTCCTCCAGTTGATTCGCGACCGCGGCGGCCTCGATGACCCCGTACTTCGCGACCGAGCAGCCCGCCTGCACATCGAGTCCGAACTCCTGCGCCTCAACAGGATGCGCAGCCTCAGTGCCACTCTGCGGGGAGAGACTCCAGGACCGGAGGCATCGATCCAGAAGATCATGGCCGACGAACACGGCCAGCACGTGATGGCGCTCGCCAAGGCGGTCGCCGGCGCCGACGGCATGTTGGCGGGGTCCGGGCCCACCGGGTCGCTGGTGGCGACGTTGCAGAACGGCCCCACCGAGAACAACTTCAAGGCGGCGCGTCAGTATCCCGATGTCGACCCGATCTGGCACTACGGCTATCTGTTCAGCCCGGCATTGACGCTCGGAGGTGGCACGTTCGCGGTGCAACGCAACATCGTCGGAGAGTTCGTGCTCGGCCTGCCGCGCGAGCCGAACCTCGAAAAAGGTATGACGTGGTCGCAGGCGCGCGCGCTGGCGACCTGACTACGGGTGCACGTGTACCGGACCCATTCGCTAGCTTCCGACGCGTGACCGACACGCACGGATTCGGCATCGACATCGGCGGCACCGGCATGAAGGCCGCCATCGTCGATCTGACGACCGGCGAACTCGTGTCGAAACGACACCGCATTGCGACACCGCAGCCCGCCACACCTGCCGCAATGGCGATCGTGGTCCGAGAGCTCGTGGAGGTCCATCGGTGGACGCGTCCTCTCGGCGTGGCGTTCCCGTCGATCGTTCGTCACGGAGTGGTCGGCCTCGCTGCGAACATCGACCGCACGTGGGTCGGAGTCGACGCCGACGCACTGTTCAGCGAGGCGTGCGGCCTCCCGGTGACCATGGTGAACGACGCGGACGCCGCCGGCATCGCCGAGGTGCGCCTGGGCGCCGGTAGCGGATACACCGGTGTGGTCATCATGCTGACGTTCGGCACCGGGATCGGATCGGGTCTGTTCGTCGACGGGACGCTCGTGCCGAACACCGAACTGGGTCACCTGGAACTCGACGGCCACGACGCCGAGACGCGCGCGGCGGCAGTCGTACGCGAACGCGAAAACCTCTCGTGGAGGGAGTGGGCCCCTCGCGTCGAGAGATACCTGCGTCACGTGGAGATGCTCTTCTCGCCGGACCTGATCATCGTCGGCGGTGGTGCGTCGAAATCGGCCGAGAAGTGGCTGCCACTGGTGTCCACCGAGACACAGGTCGTGCCTGCCACGATGGCGAACAATGCCGGCATCGTCGGAGCGGCGCTCGTGGGGGCCGGAGTCGAGTCGGCCTGACGTCAGGTTGCGGCGGCGCTGGCTCGTCCTCGCGCCCAGAGCACCATGATGGTGACGGCGACGACCGGAATGACGAGGAAGACCATCACGCTGCCGTACGCGTCGCGCAGCCCGTGTTCGTTGGCATCGAGGAGGAGCCAGCCGATGTAGGCCCCGTAGAGCACCAGGAAGACAATCCCTTCCCAGCGGTTGAGGACATGACCGTTGGCGAAGATCGGCAGGCAGGCCACGGCCACGGCGACCATGACGGGGATGTCGACTCGCACCGCACTCGATGCGACCGCAAGAGCGTTCGGCGACACGACAGCCGTGATGCCGAGCACGCCCATCAGGTTGAACAGGTTCGAGCCGATGGCATTGCCGACCGCCAGGTCGCGCTCACCGCGGATGGCGGCGAGCACCGAGGTGGCGACCTCGGGGAGTGAGGTGCCGATGGCGACCACGGTGAGCCCGATCACCAGGTCGCTCACACCGAGGTCGGTGGCGATGTCGCTCGCCGACCCAACGAGCGCCTGCGACCCGACGACGAGCAGTGCCAGCCCGGCGACGAGGTATCCGACGTCGACAATCACGGGTGACGCCGCGAGCATTTCGGGATCGAGCGCTTCGTCGTACTCGGCGACGATGTCGGGGGCCGAACTGCGCGTGGCCGAGATCACCGTCCACGCCACGTACACGACCAGCATTCCGACCAGTACGACGCCTTCGATGCGGCCGAGCTGCTCGTCGAGGACGAACACGAGCACCAACACCGAGACACCGATCATGATGGGCACGTCGAGGCGGACGATGCGTTGAGCGACGAACAGGGAGCCGCCGACCACGGCCGCCAACCCGAGCACGAGCAGCACGTTGGCGATGTTCGACCCGACGACGTTGCCGATCGCGATGGCACCAGCGTCGCGGCCGCCGCCAATGGCGTCGCCGACGCTGACCGCCAGCTCCGGTGCGCTCGTTCCGAAGGCCACCACGGTGAGGCCGATGACGACACTCGACATGCCGGTACGTGCGGCGAGCCGGGAGGCGCCGCGCACGAGACCCTCGGCGCCGACAACCAACGCGACCAGTCCGACGATCAGGACGAGGATCGACGTCGCGCTCATCAGCGGCCGTGCGGAGGCCGGTGGGGAACCGATCCACCCACGGTCAGCGCGTGCGCCGAGCGAGTTCGGCGCGGTACTCCTGCGCCCGGCGCAGCTTGAGATCCTCGTAGCCGCGCACCCGATCGGGGAGTGACGCAACCGCGACTGCCTCGTCGAGATCGCCGAGTTCGAGCCGTCGCTGGAGACGCTCGACAGCACGGATGTACTCGGGAATCATCTCCCGCTCCACCCGACGTACCTGGGCCCAACGGAACGGGTCGGCGAGCGTTCCGCGCAGCGCCTTGGCGGAGCGCAGCACGCGCAGTGTCGGCACCGCCGAACGGCGCAGCTCGAGCTTGCGATCGACCCCCAACGCACGCAGCATCGGCGGGTGGAGGTGATACGTGACCGTCGTCTTCGACCCGCCGACCGCCTCGTAGCCCGCTCGGGCCTCGTCACCGAGGAGCAGCCTGGCCACCTCGTACTCGTCCTTGTACGCCATCAACTTGTGGAGGTTGCGGGCCACGGCCTCGGTGAAGCGGGTGGATTGTGCGTCAGCGAGCCGCTCGGCACGACGTGCATCGGCAACCACCGCACGGAATCGTTGCGAGTAGGCGATCGACTGGTAGCCAACGAGGTCGTCGGCGAGTCGATCGATCAGTTCGTCGAGCGTCTCGGGCCGAGTCGGTACCGGGAGGTCGGCGGCGGCCTCCACGCGGTCGGGGTCGTTGGCCCACGCGCGACCCCAATCGAGAGCGGCCAGGTTCGTGGCCACGGCGACTCCATTGAGTTCGATCGCTCGTTCGATGGCATCCACCGGAACCGGGATCGCTCCGATCTGGACGGCGGCGCCCAGCACGATGATGTTGGCCGCCGTCGTCGACCCGAGGAGGCCCTCCGCGAGCGCGGCAGCGTCGAGTCGACGGTTCTCGCCGGATCGAGACTCTGCGTCCACGCGCGCCAGCAGCATCGTCGGAGTCGGCGCGGCGAGATCGGGGTGGGTGACCATCTCGCCGGTGGGGACCGCGGCGGTCGACGCGATCACGACCGTGCGATCGGCGCGGGTGTCGGCGAGGGTCGAGTCGCTGGCCGCCACGAGCAGATCGAACGCGAGTAGACAGTCGACGCCCGACACGTTGGCATGGTTCGACGATGTGGTCCCGCCCGCCGTGATCCGCAGATCACTCATGACGGGTCCGGCCTTCTGCGACAGACCCGTCTGGTCGAGACCACGCACGTCGAACCCGGCGAGCATTCCCGCAGTGCCCAAGACCTGGCTGACGGTGACCACGCCTGTGCCCCCGATGCCGACCATTCGAACGGTGAAGTCGTGAGCGTCGACGATCGCCGGGGCGGGCTGGGGGATGTCGCTGGGCGGCGTCGGTCGTGGCGCGCGGTCGCGATCGGCGGCCTCGGTGGTGACCGTCGCGAACGACGGACAGTCGCCCTGCAGGCACGAGAAGTCGAAGTTGCAGCTCGTCTGGTGAATCCGGGTCTTGCGACCGAACGGTGTGTCGACCGGTTGCACGGACAGGCAGTTGCTCTTCTCGCCGCAGTCACCGCACCCCTCGCACACCCGCTCGTTGATCACCACGCGGAAGCCGGGCGTGGCGATGGTGCCACGAGCCCGTCCCCTGCGGTTCTCGGCGGCGCAGGCTTGATCGTGGATGAGCACGGTGACGCCGCGGATCGGAGCCAGAGCGTCCAGCGCCTCGTCGAAACGACCTCGATCCCAGACGTCGACGCCCGACGGGAATGCGTCGCGGGGATGCCGGTCAGGATCGTCGCTGGTCACGATCACACGGGCGACACCCTCCAGCAGCAGCATCGCCGCGAGGTCGGGCACCGACATCTGACCTTCGGGATCCTGCCCGCCCGTCATGGCGACCGTGCCGTTGTAGAGCAGCTTGTAGGTGATGTCGACACCGGCGGCGACGGACGCGCGCACTGCAAGCGAGCCGGAATGGAAGAAGGTGCCGTCGCCGAGGTTCTGCACGAGGTGATCCCGACCGACGAACGGCGCCATCCCGATCCACTGCGCTCCCTCGGTGCCCATGCACGTCAGCCCGACGATGTCGCCGACGCGTTCGGGCTCCATCATCGCCACCATTGCATGGCAGCCGATGCCGCCGCCGACCAGGGTTCCGGGCGCGGCGCGGGTGCTGCGGTTGTGGGGGCAGCCCGAGCAGTAGAACGGCGCCCGGTTGACGGTCAACGGGATGCGCTGCGGCTTCGGTTGCACGACATCGTCGATGGGGCGCAACCGTTCGCCGAGGCGCGCCGACAAGCGGGAATGGATCGGCACGAGCAAGGTGTCGACGTCGAGCGTGCCGTGGCCGGGTATCAGCAACTCGCCGCGCTCGTCGCGCCGTCCCACCACTCGGGGGTGATGGTCGCCGTCGTAGAACGAGGCTTTCAACAGTTGTTCGAGAGTCGGGTTCTTCTCCTCGATCACGAGCACCTCGTCGAGCCCGTCGGCGAACTCGCGGGCCTGAGCGGGATCGAGTGGTACCGGCATCAAGAGTTGGAACAGACGGATCCCCGCCGCCCGCAGGTCGTCGTCGCTGGTGAGCCCGAGCACGCTCAGCGCCTCGCGGACCTCGTGGTATGTCTGGCCGCACGCCGCGATCCCGAGCCAGTCGTCGGTAGATCTGGTGACCACCCGATTGAGGTGGTTGTCGACGCCGTAGCGCTGGGCCAGCAACCACCGGACCTCTTGGAACTCGCGTTCCATCGCCAGCGTGTACGGGGTGAGCAGGCGACCGTTGGGCCGCGGGTGGAACGGCTCACCGTCGACCTCGACCACCGGAGCGGTCGCCCGAACTCGATCGGGATGCACGTCGACCGTGCCGGTGCCGTCCGCCACGGCGGTGACAAGTTTGAGGCCGGCCCAGAGCCCGCACGAGCGCGACAGC